>JAUVQL010000078.1 GCA_030598165.1 Acidobacteriota bacterium
CATGTTGTTGGCCAATATTTCGTACTTGGTTCGATCGAGGTCCGTCACCACCGATGCCGCCGACTGCAACGAAACTTCATGGTCGGCGGAACGACCGCCAAAGAGATTGCCTATTCTGAGTTTGTTCACTGGAAATCTCCTATTGACATCCTAATGAATGAAGGAGGAAGAATAAAGGAGGAAGGAGGGGCAGGCTGTATGATTATGTACTTTCTCCTTTCTACTTCTTACTTTATCCTTTATCAATTCTCCTTTATCCTTCTTACTAACAATGTTTGGCTTCGACCTACTCAACCGGTCCTCTGGTGCTAGTCGTGGAAAACTACGGACCGCGCACGGAAGCGTGGACACACCGGCCTTCATGCCCGTAGCCACCCAAGGCTCCGTCAAATCCCTCACACACCGGCAAGTCAGAGATGTTGGCTCACAAATCCTCTTGTCCAACACATACCACTTGATGCTCCGTCCGGGAGCAGAACGAATTCAAGCTCTAGGTGGTCTCCATCGATTCATCAATTGGAATGGTCCCATCCTCACCGACAGCGGTGGATTCCAAGTGGCGAGCCTCGCCGCACTTCGGAAGGTCACCGAAGAGGGCGTCACATTTCGGTCTCATCTCGATGGTAGTTCACACCTTTTGACTCCGGAACGTGCTGTGACCATTCAAGAGATGCTAGGCTCGGACATCGCAATGGTCCTCGACGAATGTGTTACCTACCCCTCGAGCCCAGAAGAGGTGAAAGAAGCGGCCGATCGAAGCTTGAGATGGGCGGAGTGCTGCTGCAAGACCCACCCACGTTCCGACCAAGCCTTGTTTGGAATCGTTCAGGGTGGGATCTCGCTGGAGGTGAGGCAAGGCAACGCACGCGCACTCGTTGATCTAGGATTCGATGGATATGGCATCGGGGGCTTGGCCGTCGGCGAACCGACCGAGATCACGCGACAAATGACCGAGGTCAGTACAGCAGAGCTTCCCAAGAATCGGCCACGGTATCTTATGGGGGCTGGTACTCCCACTGATTTGATCGAGTCCGTCGCCCGCGGGGTGGACATGTTCGACTGTGTCCTCCCAACCCGCAACGCCCGGAATGGCACTTTGTTCACCCATAATGGAAAGATTTCCATCAAGAACGCCCGTTATACGGAAGATGAGTCCCCAATAGACGGGGAGTGCGCTTGCTACACCTGTTCGAACCACTCGCGGGCTTACTTGAGACATCTCTACCAGGCCAAAGAGATGACCGCCGCCACCCTCAATACCATTCACAATTTGACATTCTCCCTGGCACTAATGGGATATATACGGAAGGCCATAGAGGAAGATCGCTTCGAATCCTTCCGCCGGGACATGGTGGCCAGACTCTCCCAAACACCTGAATAGGCAAGCTCCGGCTCGAGCAGGCTTCTTGAATTCTTGATTTCTTGGGTTCTTGAGTTCTTGATGTAATTTGCAGACCCCAATTCCCCTGAACTATGATATGCGGATGTTGTCGATACTGATGGCCGCGCCAAGGGGCCAAGGTGGCGCTTTTAGCGACCAGCTCATCCTTATTCTCATTATTTTCGCCATTTTTTATTTCATCGTGTTCCGCCCGATGCGAAAACGCCAGAGACAAGGGGAACAGATGCTCTCCTCGCTCAAAAATGGGGACAAAGTCGTCACCAATGGGGGCATCTATGGCACCGTTGTCGGGGTTTCTGACGACGTCATACAGCTTCGTATTTCCGACCACGTCAAGATTCAAGTCGCCAAATCCGCCATCGCGAGGATGGCATCGGAGCCAACGGAACCATCTAGTAAGGCAAGCTGAGAGAGCTTGATAGATAAAGGACGCAAAGGGTCCAGGCGACCCAACTGGAGTCGATTAATCCCATGAGGAAAAACTTGCGCTGGAAAGGCCTGCTCATACTCATCGTTGCAGGCCTCTGCATCTGGTCCATGTACCCTCCCGGCGAAAAGATCAATCTCGGCCTCGATTTGCAGGGTGGCATCCACCTCATCATGAAGGTTCATATGGAGGACGCGTTGAACGCGATCACCGACGAGGCGGTGGAGGGCCTTGGTCTGCTGCTCGACGATGAAGAGATCCCGTTTGGAGAGCTTGCGAAGGAAGACCTAGGTCGATTCCAACTCGCCGGCGTGGACTCATCTCAAGAGCCGGAACTTCGACGGCTGCTCGAAGACAACTTCTCGGCTTGGGAGTTCCGGCGTTCAGCCGCCGGCACCTGGGAGCTCGAGATGAGATCCCTCGATAGGAAACAGGTCCGGGACGAAACGCTTACACAAGCCATCGAGACTATCCGCCGGAGAGTCGACGCCCTCGGAGTGGCGGAGCCGCTCATCGCTCCCCACGGCGGCACGGGCGACCAAATCCTAGTCCAGTTACCCGGTTTCGAAGACGTGGACCGCGCCAAAAACATCATCCGTTCTACGGCAAAGCTCGAGCTCACGCTGGTGGAGAGGGTAGCTGGCTCGCGAGAACAGCTGCTTGCCGGCAGGAGCGAACCTGCTCCCGGGACTGAGATTGTGCCGGGGACCTCGGAAACGGGCGGTACGGATAGAGTGTATTACTTATTGGAAGACGTCCCCGTCATTACCGGCCGAGATCTCAAGAACGCTCGCCCTTCCATCGACTACGACACCAACCTCCCTAGTGTCAATTTCACACTCAAACCCGAAGCTTCCTCCAAGTTCCGTCGCTCCACACAAGCCAACATTGGCCGACAGCTTGCGATTGTCTTGGATGGACAAGTTACTTCGGCGCCCGTCATCGAAGGGGTCATCCCCTCGGGCTCGGGACGCATCACGGGACAATTCACGAGCCAGGAGGCGTTGGACCTCGCGTTAGTCTTGCGCTCCGGTGCTCTCCCGGCATCGCTCGAGTACCTGGAAGAGCGCACGGTGGGGCCTAGCCTTGGAGCCGATTCCATCCGAAGCGGCATCATGGCTTCTATCGTTGGACTCACTGCTGTAGTGCTGTTCATCCTCGTTTATTACCGTCTTTCCGGAGTCAACGCCATCATCGCCTTGTTTCTCAACTTGATCATATTGGCGGGCGCGATGGCCTACTTCCATGCAACTCTCACTTTACCCGGTATTGCAGGCGTCATCCTCACCATCGGTATGGGAGTGGACGCGAACGTCCTCATTTTTGAGCGGATAAAAGAAGAGATGCGGGGGGGCAAGACGCCTCGCACCGCCGTTTCGGCGGGTTTTGCGAAGGTCTTCTGGACGATTTTCGACGCAAACTTAACCAGCTTGATAGCGGCGGCCATTCTCTTCCAGTTCGGCACCGGGCCGGTGCAAGGTTTCGCCGTTACTTTGAGTATCGGCCTGCTCTCGAACATGTTCACGGCCATTTTCGTCTCGCGCTTCATTTTCGACCTGGTCCTTGGAGGCCACCGACAGGTCGAGGCGCTGAGCATTTAAGCGGAAGAGCACCATGGATATTCTTGGCGACACTAAAATCGATTGGCTGAAGTACCGTTGGTACTTCTTTTTGGTCTCTTTGATTGTCTTTGCCGTTGGCGTTGCCGACGTTTACCGCAAGGGAGGCTTGCGATACGGCATTGATTTCTCCGAAGGAACTATCGTCACCGCGAAGTTCGAGTCGACGCCCCAGGTCGATGCGATCCGGCAAGCATTGTCAGGAGCCGGTATCGGCGAAGCCATCATTCAACGCTACGACCGCGAAGAGTTGAACGAAGTCATGGTCCGCGTCGAACGCCGCGCGGAGGACGCGAGTGACCTCGACACCACTGCGAATCAAATCATCGGCATCCTGCGGGAAATCGAAGGCAACGAGCTCGTCGACACGAGTACAGAGATTGTAGGTCCCGTCGTCGGCCAAGAGCTTCGCACCAAAGCGCGTAACGCGATTCTACTGGCCCTTGGAGCGATGCTCATCTATATCGGATTTCGCTTTCAGTTCATCTACGGGGTGGGAGCCACGGTAGCCATCATTCACGATGTGCTGCTGACTCTGGCCTTCGTTTCGATATTCAACTATGACATCTCGTTGAACGTCATCGCCGCCTTCCTCAGCTTGATGGGTTATTCGGTCAACGACACCATCGTGATTTTCGATCGAGTTCGAGAGAACCGACGTTTGGTGCGACGTCAATCCCTTTACGAGGTCATCAATCTCTCCATCAACCAGACACTACGCCGAACGGTGTTGACCTCCGGGCTGACTTTAGTCGTGGTCCTGGCGTTGTTCGTGCTCGGTGGCGAAGTTCTGAGGGGCTTCGCCTTTGTTTTTGTTGCGGGTGTCGTCATCGGTACCTATTCTTCTGTTGCCATCGCGTCGCCGATCGTCATCTCGTGGAGGAAACTCAGGGACAAGCCTGCTAAAACAAAGAAGAAGGCTGGACCGGAAACCAAGACGGCGCGAATATAGCTCCGAGCAGCGCCCGGGGCTATAATGTGAATTGGTGAGAAACGATCGCTCGAAAAGCCGGAACGCTGGAGCCTTGAAGAGGCTCCACGAACGGAAGCGTAAGCAAACCCATCGGGCGGCTACACCTCTGTCACCGGCACAATCCAAAGAGCACCTACCGTCGGCAGAACTTGAGTGTCTAGCAGGAACCGTCGCTCTCACCTCCCCCCCAAAACAGAAGCAACGGTGGGCCACTGTCCCCATTGCTTTGGCTATCCACCTCGGCGTTCTCCTAGCCTTCATTCTCGTACCCATGTTCATGCTGCCCGAGATGGTGCCCGAGCTCGTTCCTTTGTACCTGAGCTTCGCCCCCCCGCCTCCTCCGCCCCTCAAAAGTGGTAATCCTCTGACGGTCGAGCGACCTGAGGACGAGGTGCCAGAGCCGACACCCGATGCGGACGAACAAGACGGGGTGGACCAAACCTTCAATCCGGATCGCCTAGCATGGACAGAGAACATCCCCGATGAAATCCTCAAGCCGAGAGTCGAGATGGATTTCGGAGTCGAAGATGGATGGGATTTTGGTCATCCGCTAGGTATGGAGGGCGGCATCCCCGGCGGCGTGGTCGGCGGTGTGCCAGGCGGCATTGTAGGCGGTGTCATTGGCGGTACAGGAACGGGCGTTCCGCACGTTCGCAACCCGGACACCGGACCCCGTCCCATACGAATGCCCCGTCCCACCTACACAGTGGAGGCCATTCGGAAGAAGATCTCCGGCGAAGTGGTCCTCCGAGCTCTCATCGATGTGAAGGGGAAAGTGAAGGTCCTCGACATCGTCCGATCCATCCCGGAGCTCGATACGGAAGCGGTTCGAGTGGTTGAAAGGGATTGGCTCTTCCGACCGGCAACAAAGAACGGGCGGCCCGTTGCCACCATCGCCGAGCTCGTGGTGACATTTAACTTATACTAGGTTACAGCAAGCTGTAGGGAACTCAAGAATTCAAGAACTCAAGAACTCAAGAATCCTGTAGTCCACTATTCCGGACCCGGACTCGCATCTCGCGAGCTCCGATACCTACTTGTCATTTAGGAATTCAAGAACTCAAGAAATCAAGAATTCGAGAATCTTGTAATCCACTATTTTGGACCGGACCACATCCGAGAGGTTCTGCTAAGTGCCCTGGTTCATAAATACGGTCACGTATCGAGAACGTCGAGGCGCCCGGCTGGCAAGG
>JAUVQL010000231.1 GCA_030598165.1 Acidobacteriota bacterium
CAACAATCTCCTCGTCTGTGACGATCCGCAGTACTGTGCGGATTGCGATCAGTTGTTGAGTCCCCTGGGTGTCGCGGACGGTTCGGAAAAAGAGATCATGGAGTGTACTTGCCCTCAATGCGGTAAGAGCTGTCTCTGCTCAGCGCAAAGATCCTGAGCGCCACGTTAGATTTGGTAGTCTCACAGCAGCCCACTCGGGCAGCAACTCCCCACCTGGAGAATTTGTCCCTCTAACTCACGTTTCTTGGGTAGACGCAGAAATGCATGGGAAAGCTATTGATCGACTCGTTGTATCAGGACGTCGCCAGCTGAGCCTCGTCGACCACGTCAGTTTCGTATTCATGAGCTCCCGTGGTATCGACATAGCCTTTGCTTTTGACAGAGACTTCGAACTAGAGGGATTCAGACTCTTAGAGCTCGACTAGGGTTGGTTTTTCGCGTGCGTTTCGGAAACTAGCAGCTCCTTAGCGGTCTCCCTTGACCTGGCGCGAGGTCGGGGGGTGATGGCCGTGGGTGGCCTCGTGAGGGGCCCTACCTTGCTCACGCGTGGTCTCCTTGGTCGAGCCGTCTCCTTGGACCTCGATCTTGCCATCCTTAATTAGCTTTTTAATTGGTTTGTGCTCTAGGTCCTGATCGGCAATTTGCCCGGTCTTGCCAGGGCCCAGGTGAAGCTTCTTTCCGCGGGGCAACGGCACTCGGAGAGGGACATTGGCCTTGTTTTGAATCGTCTTCATAACAGACCTCCAGGAAATGGCTCCCGGTATTGTACCCCAGGTTGTCCAATCGGGTGTCGGGCCAGGCTAGCGGACAGTCACCACCGCGGGGACACCTTCGCTGCCGCGGTGTATTCTCACCAGCTTACTGAAGAGGATGCTTCATCGCGATCGGCGTGCTAGGATTCCTTTCGGTCGTGGAGAGCCTTGGGGAGAGCATGACGGATCATCCGATTTTAGGAACCTTGGAGCCGGTTATCGATGGCGCCCTTCATGTCCGCTTGAATCGAGACAAAATGCGTGAAGTCGCCGACTGGATGGCATATGAGGAGCTTCCATGGCCCGACTTTCGTTCGGTGCTGGTCCCGGAAGGAGATGATCGGGACACCATGGACTTCATATTTCTCACCGCCTCTATCAACTTTGCCTTTACGGATTTCACGAGCCACAGCACGTTCAAGACCGAGTACCAGGGCACCGAGTGGTGGGACTCGGACGGTATGTTTGCGTGCCTCAAACGTGCCTTCGAGGGCGGTCGGCCCATTGTCGAAGGAACCTATCTCTCTCAGATCAGTCGAGCCGATTTGGCGGATATCTTCACGGGTAACATTCCCATACCAATGCTCGAAGAGCGACTGGCGATCTTCCACGAGGTCGGGCGCGTTTTGACAGAGCGCTACAACGGTCGCTTCCACCGGTTTGTGCAATCGGGGCCACCGAGGCTATATGCCGACGGTAAAGGTGTGTTGGAGCGACTGCTCGAAGAATTTCCCTCGTTTCGTGATACGAGTGTTTATAAGGATCGGCGAGTTGCGTTCCAAAAACGCGCTCAGCTCTTGATGTGGCAACTCCACGCCCGTTTCCGTTCGAGTGGCTTTTTTGATCTCGAGGACCCAGAGGAGATGACGGTGTTTGCCGACTACATCGTGCCGGTGGCGCTCCGGCGGCTCGGGATCATTTCCTACATTGATGAGCTCGAGGCGGCTATCAACGCTCGAAATGTCATCCCTGCTGATAGCGAGGAGGAGATCGAGATCCGGGCGTTTACGATTTGGGCCTGCTATTTGCTGACGCAGGAGATCAACCGGCTCCGACCGGATGGACGAAAGGTCATCGAGCCCGTGGTCGATGCTCGCCTCTGGACGCACTATCACACGACCCACTGGCCCCACCATTTGACCATTACCACGGACTATTAGGACGAATATCAATAATGTAGGGAGATCTGAACTGATGGCAAAAAAGCCCCCTCGCATCGTCGTTGTGGGAAGCGCGAACGTCGATCTCGTGAGTTTTACCGATCATTTTCCACGACCGGGAGAAACGGTGTTTGGAGACGATTTCGATCTCGGTTTTGGCGGTAAGGGAGCAAATCAAGCCGTGGCGGCGAAACTTTGCGGTGCCGAGGTCCACATGGTGGCGCGTGTGGGAGACGATCTCTTTGGGCCTGCTACCATCAAGAATCTCAAGTCGCTCGGTATCGGTGTCAAGCATGTCAAGATCGTCAAGGGTGTATCGACGGGTGTCGCGCCCATTTTCGTAGATAGCCGTGGCCAAAACCGCATCGTGGTGGTGAAAGGCGCCAATGACAAGCTCAACGCGAGAGGGATCACCGAGGCCGCCTCTTTGCTCCGGCGGGCCGATGTCATCGTCTTGCAGTTCGAGATTCCCATGGAGACCAACTACCACGTGGCCCGGTTTGCCCGGAAGCACGGAATTCCGTGCATCCTGAATCCTGCCCCCGCCTCTCCCTTCGAGATTTCACGGTTTATCGGGGTGGACTACTTCATTCCCAACGAAACGGAGGCGGAGTCCATTAGCGGCAAACCGGTTCAAACCGAAGCCCAAGCCAGAGATTGCGCGGCTTTTCTCCTCGACCAAGGTTTTCGTCGGGTCATTATCACGTTGGGTGAAAGAGGCGCACTCTTCGCCGATGGAGGCGACATGGAGCTCATCCCTTCTTACCCGGTCAAGGCCAAGGACACCACGGGCGCTGGCGACGCTTTCATTGGGAGCTTTGCCGTTTTCCTAGCGGAAGGCTTGCCGGCCCGGCAGGCGTTGGCGCGGGCTAACCTTTACGCGGCCCTTTCGACCATGAGCATTGGAACGCAAAAATCCCTCGTCACTAGACCGCAGTTCAATAATGTGTGGAAGGCTCGTACGTAACTAGAGGTAATCCCTGACGTCGATAAAGGTGTAGTAGGGGGCGTCTTGGATGAAGTCCTTGAGAAGCTTCACGTGGGCGCTTCCGACGATGATTAGAAGCCTCTCCCCATCCCTATCGAAGTCTGTGACCCGAGTGACGTTGTGAAACATCTTTAGATTTCTCTCGTACCATTCGAGTGCCATGTCGACACCCGCGTAGTTGTCGCCTTTTCCGTATTTCAAGCACTCCATGTAAAACGTGTGGTGGAATTCGATCCCCTTTTGGGAGTTGGCAAATTTCAGAAACTCTTTGACGGTGCTGGTCGTGAGCTTTTCATTGGTTTCATTGAAAAAAGCCTGCGCTTCCCCCAGCAAGGC
>JAUVQL010000024.1 GCA_030598165.1 Acidobacteriota bacterium
CCCACCGTCATCACGATCACCGTGAGGTTCACCCTGAACTAGGAGAGTGGGCCGGCCTGCATCCAAAATCCCCAATTTGTTGCTGTTGTTGACGGCATACGCTTGACCGTGCTAAAAGTCATGGGTTTCGGGTTTCACAAGTGACCCATTTACGGTGACTTAGTGCCCTGGTTCATAAGCGCAACCCGCAAAAGGGATTGACGCGATTCAAGGATCAACGGAGTAGAGACCTCATGAGAGTTTCCGTCGTCGGAACTGGTTACGTCGGACTAGTGGTTGCTGCATGTTTATCCGAGAGCGGCAACAACGTCATTGGCGTAGACATCCTTCCCGAGAAGATCGACCGGCTCAATAACAATGAGATCCCCATCTACGAGCCGGGGCTGAAGGAATTGGTCCGTCGCAATATGGACGAAGAGAGACTGTCCTTTACCACCGACCTCAAAGCTGCGGTGGAAAAGACGCGAATCATCTTCATTGCGGTTGGAACGCCTCCGGGTGAAGACGGCTCGGCGGATATGTGCCACGTGCTGAGTGTGGCGGAGTCCATCGGCCGCTTCATGAACGAAAAGAAAATCGTCGTGCTGAAGAGCACGGTACCGGTCGGCACAAATGAAAAAGTGCGGAAGACTATAAGTGAGCTGACGGAACACTCCGTTGGCGTGGTATCTAATCCGGAGTTTCTCAAAGAAGGAGCCGCCCTCGACGACTTTTTGAAGCCCGATCGTGTGGTCATAGGCACGGAAGATTCTGACGCAGCAGAAGTCATGAAAGAGCTCTATGCGCCTTTCGTCAGGACGGGCAATCCCATACTCGTCATGGATCCATCGAGCGCGGAGCTCACGAAATATGCCGCTAACGCACTACTCGCGAGCCGCATCAGCTTCATGAACGAGATGTCGAGAATCTGCGAGAAGGTCGGTGCCAACATTTCACAGATACGTCGTGCCGTTGGTTCGGACCGGCGCATCGGCCATGCGTTCCTATTTGCCGGTGTGGGCTACGGTGGTTCTTGTTTCCCTAAAGACATCCGAGCCTTGCTTCAAGCCGCCAAGGAGTTGGACGTTGAGCTTCCCTTGATTAGCGCCACGGAACAGGTCAACGAAGTGCAGAAGCTGGTCCTGTTGCCGAAGATCAAGGAGTATTTTGGCGGAGCACTCGAAGGAGTCACATTGGCGGTTTGGGGACTGGCTTTCAAACCCCGAACGGATGATATGCGTGAAGCGCCATCGCTTGCGTTGATTCGAGAAGTGGTCCGATGCGGTGGCAAGGTCCGGGCGTCTGATCCTGAAGCGATGGATGAGGCACGAAAGGTGCTCTCGGAGATCGATGACCATATTACTTACTGCCGTAAGAGCTACGAGGCGTGCGAAGGTGCAGATGGTCTCGTCCTCGTCACGGAGTGGAACGAGTTTAGAAATCCGGACTTCGAAAGGGTTCGTTCTTTGCTCAGTCGTCCCGTTGTCTTCGATGGTAGGAACATTTACAACCCTAGACTCTTGCAAGATCTCGGGTTCAGCTACTTCGGCATAGGACGCAGTTAATCGATGGGCTTACTTCTCGTCACCGGCGGAGCGGGGTACGTTGGCTCGCACGCTGTCCGCGCGCTCGTCCAAAAGGGTGAGAGAGTTGTCGTCCTCGATGACCTCAGCGAAGGGCATCGGCAGGCCACGGGCGATGTCGAGCTCGTCGTGGCGGATTTGACGGATAGGAAGGGTATTGGCTCTGTTCTGGACGACTTGTTCCAGCGCGAAGCCTTCGATGTCGTTCTCCACTTCGCCGGAAGGGCTTACGTGGGCGAATCCGTTCGAGATCCAGAAACCTACTATCGCATCAATGTAGGAGGTGGCATCGAGCTCCTCTCTGCCATGGCTCGTAACGGCGTACCCGCCCTCATTTTTTCATCAACTTGTGCTACTTATGGTGAGCCGGAAACCATCCCGATTTCCGAGGACCATCCCCAACGCCCATTTTCAGCCTACGGTCGGACCAAGCTGAGCTTCGAGCTCGCATTGAAAGATTTCGAAACGGCCCACGGCATACGTCACATCAACCTTAGGTATTTCAACGCCGCCGGAGCTCACCCCGACGGTGATCTGGGGGAAGACCACCGTCCGGAAACACACCTTATTCCCTTGGTCTGTGATGCCGCCATGGGACTGCGTCCCACCGTGGATGTCTTCGGCACGGATTACCCGACACCGGACGGCACCTGTATCAGAGATTTCATCCACGTTATCGATCTCGCCGACGCACACATCCTTGGGGTCGATGCGCTTCGATTGGGGGCTTCTTCCACGAGCTACAACTTGGGTAACGGACATGGGCATTCGGTGTTGGAGGTGGTAGAAACCGTTAGACGGGTCAGCGGCAAGGATGTGACCGTGCGCGAGGCGCCACGCCGTCCCGGAGATCCTCCTCGACTCGTTGCTTCCAGCAAAAAGATCGCGGACGAATTGGGATGGAGACCGAGATTCGATGGATTGGGCGAAATTGTCAAAACGGCTTGGCGTTTCAAGCAGCTTCACCCACAAGGATATTCCAAACCGTGAGAGACAAGATTCCCGACAATCCACTGATATCGGTGGTCATGCCCGTCTTCAACGAAGAGGAGACCATCGAGGAGATCGTTGGCCGCGTGCTCGCCTCACCCTTGAGAATTGAGCTCATTGCTGTGGATGATGGTTCGACGGATGGAAGCAGCGGTATCTTGAAGCGGCTTTCTGAGGAGCGCGGATTCAAACTTTTATTGCAGGAGGAGAATCAAGGAAAAGGGACGGCGGTTCGCCGAGGCTTCAAGGAGACCTCGGGTGACATCGTCATTATTCAAGATGCCGACCTGGAGTACTCGCCGGAAGAATATCCCGAGCTCATTGATTTGATTTTGCAGAGAAAAGCGGACGCCGTCTACGGCTCGCGCTTTCTCGGCCGTCACCGTGCCTTTATGTACCTCCATTATCTCGGCAACAAATTCCTGACTTTGGTCACGAACATCTTGTACAACACCATCCTTACGGATATGGAAACCTGCTTCAAAGCGATACGCGGAGATATCGTTCGGGGTCTAACGCTACGTGAGAAGCGGTTTGGGATTGAGCCGGAGATCACGGCCAAGCTCTTCAAGCAAGGTTGCCATGTCTACGAGGTGCCCATCACTTACCAAGGCCGCGGTTACGAAGAGGGGAAGAAAATCTCCTGGAGAGATGGAATCCGTGCCCTTTGGGCACTCTTCAAGTACCGTTTTACCGATTGAGTCTTACTCGAGCTCTTGAGTTCTTGAGTTCTTTACTTCTAAAACGATAAGATCAAGCCTGTGAATGAACTGCGACGTCTATTGGCCCAGGCACGACGCCACCGTAGTCGGTTCACCCTCGCCTGTTTTTCCATGGTGGGGTTTGCCGCTACTTCTGCAGGTCTAGCCTATCTCATCAAGCCGGTATTGGACGATGTCCTGATACAACAGATCCGGCTCAAACAGGTGGCGTTGGCGATCGTTGTCCTTTACCTCGCCAAGGGTTTGTTCTCCTATCTGGCAACCTACCTGATGAGCTTTGTGGGCCAGCGGACGGTGATGGATTTTCGCAATCGGCTTTACGAGCATGTCCTTCAGCAGTCGGTGGGCTTCTTCAAGATGAAGTCCACCGGAACGCTGATGAGTCACATCACGACGGACGTCGAGAAGATACAGCAAGCGGTATCTGAAGCCGTGGGCGATCTTTTGATGCAGAGCTTCGCTTTACTTGGATATGCGGTCCTGCTTATCTATTTCGACTGGAAGCTTGCCATATTCTGCCTTGTGAGTGCTCCTCTAGCCGTGTACCCGCTGATAACGCTCGGGCGAAAACTCAGGAAAACCAGCGATACAGGTCTTCGTCGATGGCGGGATATCAGCAACCTCCTTCAGGAGACGATTTCGGGGATTCGTGTCGTCAAGGCTTTTTTGATGGAGTCCCACGAAGCCAATCGCTTCGAGAATGTGACGGACCGACTCTTCCGCACCAATATGAAACTCACGCGTACCGTGTCCATCCTACCTCCGATTATGGAGCTCGTAGGAGGACTCGCGTTCGCCGCGGCGATCTGGTACGGCAGCTCGCGCATTGCCCGCGGTGAGTTGACGACAGGTGAGTTCACTTCGTTCATGGCCGCGTTGTTCATGATGTACGGTCCGGTCAAAAAGCTCTCGCGTGTCAATGCGACTTTCCAGCAAGCTCTCGCGGCTTCGTCGCGAGTCTTTTCGGTCCTCGACACGCACTTGGAAATTGTCGAAGTTCCGGACGCGATTAAGCTTCAACGTCTCAAAAACCAGATCGAGTTGCGTGGTGTGAGCTTCAAATACGACGACGGTGACGGCCCCACGCTGAGAAATATCAACCTCACCATCCGAGCGGGGGAGGTAGTGGCTCTGGTGGGCACCAGTGGGGCAGGCAAGAGTACTCTCATCAATCTGATCCCGCGTTTCTATGACCCGAGTGACGGGGTTATTTTTTTCGACGACATCGACATACGAAAAGCGACCCTTGCCTCCCTTCGCGGCCAGATTGGGCTCGTTACCCAGGAGATCATCCTCTTTAACGACACCGTTCGTAGCAACCTTACCTACGGCGTTCGGTCGTTCACAAAAGATGAGCTTCATGAAGCGGCTCGAGCGGCCTGTGCTCTGGAGTTCATCGAGGCCCTACCGGAAGGATTCGATACCGTTATCGGCGAAAGAGGCCATCGGCTGTCCGGTGGACAGCGCCAGCGTTTGGCTATCGCACGGGCCATTATGAAGAATCCGCCGATTCTCATTTTGGACGAGGCCACGAGCTCACTCGATGCGGAGTCGGAGGCACTCGTACAGCGCGCACTCGAGAACCTCATGACGAACCGGACAACTGTTGTGATTGCTCACCGGCTGTCCACAGTCCGACGCTCGAGTCGGATCGTCGTGATTGAAGATGGTCAGATTCAAGAGATGGGAACCCATCAAGATCTCTTGAATCTTGCGAGTGGATACTACCGGCGTCTCTATCGGCTCCAGTTCGCGGCCGCCGGAGACGCCGATCTCGACGAGCAGACCCGCGAAAGAGCCTCCGCCACTATCCCTGAACAATAATGGATATACAATAGTCTGGTGTCCTCCCAGGGCCTTAGCTATGGGGGTGCTCAAGGAGATGGAAACTTGATTCGAAGTATGACGGGATTTGCCCGCACTCGAGCCGACAACGATGCCTATTCGGTGGACGTGGAGATGCGCTCCGTCAACTACCGGTACATGGACGTAAAGGTCAGGGTACCTAACTCCGTCTCCACTCTCGAGATGAAGATTCGGGACCGAGTCGCTTCTCGATTTGGAAGGGGAAAGGTCGACGTTAGCGTCCACCTCAAACCGAAGGGAGAAAGCTCCTACGAGCTCGAAGTCGACCGCCCACTCGTGTCAGAGGTCATTCGCGCTATGCGGCAGCTTGGTTCCGACCTCGGTGTCGAAGGCGACATTCGTCTATCCGATTTGATGGCCTTCGGTCGCGGTTTCAATATTCGAGAAAAAGACCTTTCAGAGGCAGGAGAAGTCTGGGAGGCTATTGAACCGGCGCTTGTTCAAGCACTGAATGATCTAGAACGCATGCGCAGTGCCGAGGGAGCAGAGCTCGAGGCCGACCTCGACCAGCGTTTGGAAACGATGTCCGGTTATCTCGACAAAATCGAGGAGACGTCCGAAGCCAGTCGCGACAAAAGACAAAAGGAATTATTGGAAAAGGTGAAAGAGCTGGAGTCCTCTGTTCTCGAACCAGCGGCGCTCGCCATGGAGGTGACGCGTCTCGTCGAAAAGGCTGACATCGCCGAAGAGATTACTCGATTTAGAAGCCACCTGTTACTCTGGAACGATGCCATGACCCTTGGAAAACCGTGTGGCAAAAAGTTGGATTTCATCGTTCAGGAGATGAACCGTGAGGTAAATACCATCGGTTCGAAGAGTCAGGATACGACGATTACTGAGACAGTCATTGCCATCAAATCTGAGCTCGAGCGCGTCCGTGAGCAGGTACAGAATATTGAGTAAAGTGATGAATGTCAGGAAAGGTAATCTGGTGGTTCTGTCTGCTCCATCCGGTGCAGGGAAAACGACGGCTCTCCAGAAAGCTTTGTCACTCTTGGATGAGATCGATTTCTCCGTGTCCTACACGACAAGAGTCCAGCGCCTTACAGAGCGCGATGGGTTGGACTATCACTTTGTCTCCGAGGAGTCCTTTCGGGAGAAAATTGCGGGAGACGAGTTTTTGGAGTGGGCTGAAGTCCACGGCAACCTTTACGGAACAGGTCGTAGCGAGACCGATTCGATTTGCGCGAGAGGTAGAGACGTTTTGTTGGATGTCGATGTCCAGGGTGCTGATCAGGTTCGCAAAGCGAAGCCGGAGGCCGTGAGCATCTTCCTGCTTCCTCCCTCCTTTGAGGTGCTCGAGAAAAGACTGCGGGGGCGTCAACAGGACTCTCCGGAAGTGATCGAGAAGCGTCTCCAGGCGGCACGGAGCGAAGTCGAACGGTTTGCAGACTATGACTATGTCATCATCAACGAAGAAGTAGAGCACTCGGCCGACATGCTGCGGTCCATTATTCTGGCAGAGAGAGGGAAACCCCATTTGATGAAAGAGCTGATTCGGCCCATCATCGAGTCGTTCCAATGAGTAAAAAGAAAGTCGTACTGGGAATAACGGGTTGTATTGGTGCCTACAAGGCCGCTGAGATCGTTCGGGGCTTGAAAAAAGAAGGCTACGCCGTTCAGGTTATCATGACGACTAGCTCCCAAGAGTTCATTACGCCTCTGACGCTCGAAACACTTTCAGAGGCGCCGGTAATAACGCACCTGTTCGGACCGAGACGCGAAGAGGGTACCCGTCACATTTCATTGACAGAGGAATGTGACCTTCTCCTTGTTGCACCTGCCACTGCGAATGTATTGGCCAAATTTGTGACCGGCATTGCTGATGATTTCCTGAGTACCTTCTTTCTCGCCAACCGGGCGCCGGTCCTGATCGCGCCTGCCATGAATACTCAGATGCTCGAGCATCCTGCGGTCAAAGCCAATATAGCGAAGTTACGGGAAAGAGGTGCCGATTTCATCGAGCCCGGTGAAGGATGGCTCGCATGCGGATGGATGGGGAAGGGGAGACTCGCCGAGCCCGACGAGATTGTGGCTCGTGTGAGAACGAGGCTCGACAAGGGGAGCAGTCTAGCAGGTGAAACGTTCCTCCTGAGCGCCGGGCCGACAGCCGAGCCCTTCGACCCCGTACGGGTCCTGACAAGTCGTTCGAGCGGAAAGATGGGATTTCGCTTGGCGGAAGCTGCCCGGGAGCGTGGAGCCAAAGTCATTCTCGTAAGCGGACCCGTATGCGAGCCAGAGCCGCCGGGAGTCGATGTCGTTCGCGTAACCACAGCCGCTGAGATGAAAAATGCCATACTCTCCCGCCTCGGCGGTGCCACCGTGGTTCTCATGGCTGCAGCAGTTGCGGACTATCGACCGGAGTTATACGAAACATCCAAGATCAAGAAAGGCTCAGAACCGCTGCAGCTCAAATTGGTCCGCACGGATGACATTCTCTTGGAGATAGGACGCGAGAAACGTCCGGATCAGACGGTCGTTGGTTTTGCCGCGGAAACGGAGGATCTCGAAGAAAGGGCACGGAGAAAGCTCGAGACAAAGAATCTCGATTTGGTCGTGGCCAATGATGTCAGTGTAGGGTTCGAATCCGACACGAACGAAGTCATCCTCATCGGGCGAGATGGTTCAAGGGAAATGGTCCCGATGATGTCCAAGAGAAATATCGCAGAAAAAATATTGGACCGCATCGAGGTGATTCGTAGTGGAATCTAGGGCGTGGGTCATCGAGCAAATCAAGGAACGCTTGAGATATTTCGGTGCTTTTACTTCGATCGGCCTGGATATAGACAGCAAAAGAATCGACCTACCTGAAAGTTCTCCCGAGACGTCTGACTCGACGGAAATCCCCACCCCCGTCGCGCCGAAGCGCGACACAGAGGTTGAAAATCTGGAGCAAATAAGACTCGACCTAGGAGAGTGCACAAGGTGCGGCCTTCATGCCAAAAGACGGAACATCGTCTTCGGCGTCGGCAACCCGAGAGCCGATCTCTTGTTCGTGGGCGAAGGTCCCGGCTACGATGAAGACGTTCAAGGGGAGCCCTTCGTTGGAAAGGCCGGGCAGCTTCTGAGCAAGATCATCCAGGCCATCGATATGACTCGAGACGAAGTCTATATCGCCAACGTGGTCAAGTGTCGTCCTCCTGGCAACCGTGACCCTGAGCCGGATGAGATCGCGAGTTGCCGCCCTTTCCTGGAACGCCAGATCCGTTCGATCCGTCCGGTCGTCGTCTGTACCCTCGGAAGAGTGGCGGTGCAGGCAGCCCTCTCCACAGGAAAGCCACTTCGTGAGCTTCGTGGAACGGTCATCGAGTTCGGTGTTGCGCTTCTGGTTCCGACCAATCACCCTGCCTACCTGTTGAGGAATCCGGAGAAGAAGCGCGACTGTTGGGAAGACATGAAGCTCGTCCGGCGTCTGCTCCATGAGCGCCGATAAGGCAAAAAAGCGAGCAGCGTCGTCCCCGGGACGGGACGCACAAAAAGGCCGCTCCGGCTTCAAACGCTTTGCGCAAGTCGCACTCCCTGTTCCGCTATTTAAGACATTTACCTATGGTGTTCCCGAGTCCCAAAACGTCATCTGGCCGGGATGCCGGGTCTGGGTAAGGTTTGGATCACGTGTTCTCATGGGCTGTGTGGTGGAGC
>JAUVQL010000089.1 GCA_030598165.1 Acidobacteriota bacterium
GCATGCGAGTGGTGACGCAATGAGTAAGCAGAACATTGGATTCGCCGGAAGGATTGCCGGTGCGTTCATCGACTCCAAGCTGACGCCCTTGTTCTTACTGGGTGCAGTGCTTCTGGGATTCTTCACCCTCGTGATGCTGCCTCGCGAAGAAGAGCCACAGATCATCGTTCCCATGTTCGACGTCTTCGTAGCCATGCCGGGTGCCTCAGCAAAGGAAGTCGAACAGCGCGCCACGAGTCCCATGGAGGAGCTCATTAATGAGATCCCCGGCGTGGAATATATCTACTCGACCTCTAGCCCAGGTATGAGCATGGCCATCGTGCGCTTCTATGTGGGAGAGGACGAAGAAGATTCGGCCGTTCGTTTGATGGACAAGCTCCAAGCCAATTTCGATCGGATCCCACCCGGAGCCTTCCAGCCACTGGTTAAACCGCGCTCCATCGACGATGTGCCCATACTCGGCCTGACGTTGTGGAGCAAACGCTACGACCACTTCGACCTCCGCCAAATTGCAGGCGAGCTCCAGAAGGCGATCAAGCAGGTTCCCGAAGTCAGCGAGGTGACTCTCATTGGTGGAGAGAAAAGACAGGTCCGGGTGCTTCTGGATCCCGCGGCTCTAACCTCCCGGAACCTTTCACCACTCATGGTGGCAAGCGCCGTTCAGTCATCCAACCGCCTCCTCGAGTCAGGATCTTTTGCCTCGAACAATCAAGAGTTCCGTGTTGACACTGGAGGGTGGTTGGAGACGGCTCGCGACGTGGGAAGCGTGGTCGTGGGAGTTGCCGATGGTAGACCCGTATTCCTTCGTGATGTCGCCGAAATCCGAGATGGAGGAGAAGAGCCTTCCAATTACGTGTTCTTCGGCGCCGGAGTTCGAGAGGCGGCGCATTTGGACACCGATGGATCGGAATGGCCGGCCGTGACCATTTCGGTGGCGAAGCGCAAAGGTCAAAACGCGGTCGCCGTCAACCATGCCGTATTGGCAAAGGTCGAGTCCCTCCGTGGCGACCTCATACCGGCGGATGTGGAGCTCACCATTACGCGTGACTACGGGGAGACAGCCAAGGAAAAGAGCGACGAGCTTCTTCTCCACATGTTGATTGCCGTTGTAGGTGTTTCGATTCTGATTTGGCTGACTCTGGGACGACGGGAGTCGGTCATCGTTTTGTTGGCCATCCCGGCGACTCTCGCACTGACGCTCGCAGTCTTCTATTTTCTTGGCTTCACCTTGAATCGCATAACTTTGTTCGCCCTCATTTTTTCTATAGGGATCTTGGTCGATGACGCCATCGTTGTGGTGGAGAACATTGCCCGGCATTGTAGGTTGCCTGAGAACAAGAACCTCAGCACGGCAGAGATTGCGGTCAAGGCCGTGGATGAGGTGGGGAACCCAACCATCCTTGCCACGATGACGGTCATCGCCGCTATCCTACCCATGGCCTTTGTTAGTGGGCTCATGGGCCCTTACATGTTGCCCATTCCCATCGGCGCTACGGCAGCAATGATTTTTTCGCTTATCGTCGCTTTTGTTGTTACACCTTGGGCTGCGATCCGTCTACTCAAGTGTGAAGGTGAAGAGGCGCACGATGCAGAAGGAACCAGCACGCGGCTGTATCGACGCGTAATGGGGCAGATTCTCAGCTCCGCTAAATACCGCCGTTTCTTTTTGATCGGAGTTGTGGTCCTCTTACTCCTTTCGATGGGTTTAGTAGGGATCGGCTGGGTCGAAGTCAAGATGCTCCCCTTTGACAACAAGAGTGAGTTTCAGGTCATCGTTGACATGCCGGAGGGTACGACCCTCGAACAGACCACTCTCGTCACTCGAGCTCTTGCCGATGTCGTTGCCGAGCATCCTCAAGTCGTCAACTACCAGATCTACGCGGGGACCTCTGGGCCGTATAACTTCAACGGGTTGGTGCGACACTATTTCTTGAGGCAGGGCTCGAACGTAGCCGATATTCAGGTCAATCTCGTAGAAAAGGGAGAGCGGCGGGTCGAGAGCCACGACATTGCCAAGGAGCTTCGTGACCAGCTCCTACCCGTTGCCGACAACTACGGGGCCCGAATCAAGATCTCTGAAGTGCCTCCCGGACCACCGGTGTTGCAAACGCTCGTGGCCGAAGTTTATGGTCCCGACTACGAGAGGCAAATAGAGATCGCCCGAGACGTCCGCGATCAGATGGAGGAGATACCGGGCATCGTGGATGTGGATTGGTACGTTGAAGATGACCAGCCGAAATATCGTCTAATAGTGGACCAGGAAAAGGCGGCTCTCAGCGGGGTGCGTCTCGACGTCATAGCTAGAACGCTGCGGTTGGCGACATCGGGAGAATCGGTCGGCCTGCTGCATGACGATAACGAGCAAGAAGACATCCCCATCGTTCTTCATCTGTCTCGAGCTGCGCGTTCCGATCTCGAACGGCTTCGTGGCCTCAGGGTTATGAGCCAAACGGGGCAACTGGTGAGCGTGGGTGACCTGACACGGATCGAGCTCGTAAAGGAAGACAAGAGCATCTACCACAAGAACCTATTGCCCGTCGTCTACGTGACCGCCGACGTGGCTGGTGAAATCGAGAGCCCGGTTTACGCGATCTTGAAGCTCGCGCCCAAGATTGACGACATGGAGCTCCCCGAAGGGTACTCCATGGAGCAATTGACGGCGAGTGAGCCATTCTTCACCGACCGCTATGCCATGAAGTGGGACGGTGAGTGGCACATCACCTATGAAGTCTTTCGTGACCTCGGGATTGCCTTCGCAGCCGTACTCATCCTGATTTACATTTTGGTCGTGGCTTGGTTTCAGGACTTCTTGACGCCCCTCATCATCATGTCGGCTATTCCGTTCTCCTTGGTGGGCATTCTGCCGGCACATGGAGGGATGGGCGCATTCTTCACAGCTACATCGATGATCGGGTTCATTGCCGGAGCCGGGATCGTAGTGAGGAACTCCATTATTCTTGTCGACTTCATCGAGCTCAGGCTAAAAGAAGGGATGCCGCTCAAGGAAGCCGTAGTAGATGCGGGTGCCGTGCGGTTCCGGCCCATGGTTTTGACGGCAGCAGCCGGTGTCGTGGCGGCCGGGGTGATCCTCTTCGACCCGATTTTTCAAGGATTGGCCATTGCATTGATGGCGGGTGAGGTGGCCTCGCTCATGCTCTCCCGCGCCACGGTACCCATCGTTTACTACATCGTCAGGAAGAGGCAGGCGGAGGCGTCGACGCCATCACTTCTGCCGTCTGAAGGGAGCGTCCAATGAGATCCTTCGCACCTAAGAAAATCCTCGTACCTACGGATCTCAGTGAAGCGTCAAATGCCGCGCTGGTGCACGCGAGAATGTTTAGGGAGAAGTTCGGAGCGGAAGTCACAGTCCTTCACGCGGAACGGATCGAAGCCCCGCCTTACTTTACGAGCTCTCAATTGGATGAGCTCGTTAAAATGCGCCAGACAAAATGGAAAGAGGCTGCTGATTATGTTTCTCGTAACGTAGCTCCGGTACTCGGCGCGATTCCCGAAACGGTTGTCGTCGGGGGAGCGCCCACGGACGTCATATTGAAGACGATCGAGGAGAAAAAGCCGGACCTCGTTATCATGGGAACTCACGGACGAAGCGGTGCACAGCGTTTTTGGATGGGCTCCGTCACAGAGCGTGTGATCCGTCGGGGTCGGTGTCCGGTTTTGGCGGTAAGAGCGAATAGCGGCCCGCAGTTCGAGCGGATACTGGGGGCGATAAGTGCAGAAGATACCGAAGGAGTCGTTTTATCAACGGCCGCTTCACTTGCCGCCGATTTCGACGCGCACCTCAGCGTGGTCCACGCGACGGGTGAAGGGGAGCTGCCGGACAGTTGTCCCGGTGTTTCCGAGAAAATCAAAGAACGTTGTAAAATCGAGGAAAGCGTGGTCCGGGGCGATGCGGCGGAGAATATTCTTCGAGTTGCCCAGGAAGTCCGCGCGGATCTCATCGTGATGGGTGGCAGGAGCTGGGTCAAGTTGTTTGGTGAGTTCTTTAGTACGACAACAGAGAAGGTGATGAGGGCGGCCGAGACCTCTCTTTTGGTTTTGCCAATGAATGACGTGGAGGAATGAAACATGACAGTTGATCGATTTCTCAGGATGATTGCAGGGTTCTTCGTGGTGCTATCGGTGGCTCTTGGTTATTATGTGAGCCCCTACTGGTATCTGTTCACGGTCTTCGTGGGTCTGAACTTGTTCCAATCGGCTTTCACCAATTGGTGCCCCATGATGACGTTTTTGCGCAAGGCAGGCGTCAAGGGGTAGGTGCGGGGCTCCGTTTCAGAACCCAACGTAAAGACGCCAAGGCGCGGAGTGGCAGAGGGGTAAAAAAAGGGAGAAACCATCATGGAAAAACTGCACGAGTATTCAACCTCGGTGAAATGGACCGAACGGAGCAAAGGGAAGCTCGAGTCTCCTGGGCTGCCGGCACTGACGGCCGGCGCCCCCCCTGATTTCGGTGGTGAAGGAGGCCTGTGGAGTCCCGAGCTCATGTTCGTCGCTTCCGCCGAGGTCTGTGCCATGCTCACCTTTGTGGCGATCGCTGGTATGTCGAAACTCGAGTTCGTGAGCTGGCGTTCGTCCGCCAAAGGGAAAGTCGACAAAGTGGAAGGCGAAGGCTTCATGTTTACCGACATCCAGATCGATGCCGAGGTCGAACTGAAACGAGCCTCTGACAAGGAAAAGGCCGAACGGATCCTCGGGAAAACAGAGAAGAACTGCTTGGTGACCAAGTCGATGAAAACGCCGGTGGGCTTCCGGTATAAAATAAAGATAGCTGGAGAATAAGAGCCATGCCTATTTTCGAGTACCAATGTGAGGAATGCCAGGAGATCTTCGAGTCGTTGCAGCTGAGCCGCAGCACAGAAGAAGACACCGAGTGCCCGCGCTGTGGCTCCGAGGCCACGGAACGGATCGTTTCTACCTTTGCGACTAGCGGCGGTACCGACGGTTTGAGCGCGGGCTCGAACTGCGGACCCAGCGGCTCCGGCTTTCGCTGAGGCTGATGACTGACCGGTCCGGGTGACCGTCATGCCAGAGTAGCTAGAGGCCAGAGGTCAGAAGTCAGAGGCCAGTGGAAGTGCTGATACGTTCACTGGTTACTGGCCACTGATCTCTGGCTTCTTCTTTTTCCGTGCCACGATAAAGAGCGAGCTTCCGAATGGCAGCGGAAACCCGTTATAAATCAAACCGTTCTCGCCGCGGTGTTTGAGCAGTAGTAATGCATTCAGATAGGAAGGAATCGGCTTCAGGTCGGATGTCGGCGGTTTATCTGACTCGAGCACCGCGAGTAGTTTTCTCAGGGCGATGATGATGAATAGAAAGGGCAACCTATAGCTCGACAC
>JAUVQL010000242.1 GCA_030598165.1 Acidobacteriota bacterium
AAGAAAGGTGGAATGCGTCGGACTCGACTATTCGTTCAGATCTTATTCGCGTTAATGTGCGTTTATTCGCGGCTACATTCCTGAGTTCCTGATTTCTTGAGTTCTTTATTACTGCCCTGTCACTCGCACCACCTCAGAAACAGTCGTCACGCCCCGCAACAGCTTTTCTACTGCCGCTTCTTTGAGGGTCCGCATTTCCTCTTGGCGCGCCACTCTCACGATTTCGGGAGATTCGGCACGCGTGACTATCAGCTTGCGGATGGATGAGGAGATAGGCATGATTTCGAAGATTCCACTTCGGCCGTAATATCCGGTCTGGCGACAGTGGATGCACCCCTTTCCGCGGCGAAACCGATAGGCGGAAAGCTTCTCGAATGGAAGATTGAGGACCGTTGCTTCTTCGGGTTGCGGACTGTAGTCTTCCGCGCATTTCGGGCATATGACCCGCACCAACCGTTGCGCGAGGACGCCTACGACGATGGAGGCAATTAGGAAAGAAGGGACCTCGAGGTCGAGGAGCCTCGTGATGGCTGAAGGTGCATCATTGGTATGCAGGGTGGAAAAGACCAGGTGTCCCGTCAAAGCCGCCTGCACGGCCATTTCTGCCGTCTCCGTATCACGGATCTCACCGACCATGACGATGTCCGGATCTTGTCGAAGCACGGTGCGAATCGCGTTGGCGAAGGTCACGTTTATTTGAGGCTTGATCTGAATCTGGTTGAAGTCGTCATGGATGAGCTCCACCGGATCTTCGATGGTGATGATGTTGACTTCCGGGCGCGAAAGGTGCCGGAGTACGGAATATAGGGTGGTCGTTTTGCCGCTTCCGGTGGGACCCGTGACCAATATGATGCCTTCTCGCCGGCTCAAAAACGGCGTGAACCGTGGCAAGTCCTTCTCAGAGAATCCTAGCTCTTCAACGGATTGGAGAAGCACATCCGGATCGAAGATCCTGAGGACGCTCTTTTCTCCGAACACTGTAGGCATGGTCGAGACGCGGATCTCGATCTCCTTGCCACCCTGGTTCCGTTTGATACGGCCGTCCTGGGGACGACGTTTTTCTGCGATGTTCAGGCCACTCAGCATTTTTATGCGGCTCGCGACGGCCTGATAAACGATCTTCGGAATGACATGCACGTCGTGAAGTACGCCATCGATACGTAATCGAACCAGTGCAATGTTACGTTTGGGCTCGATGTGGATATCGGAAGCCCGCTGGTCAAAGGCGTGATCCAGAAGACTGTCCAGGGCGGTCACCACCGGTTGCATGGTGGGATCCATCTCGACTGATGGGCCGGAGAGGAACTCCTGGTTGGTGATGTCGATGGAGCTCAATCGTCCCTCATTGAGCTGAGTCTCGGCCGCCTTCAGTGATATTTTGAGGTCGTAGAACCCCTTGTTGACCATCTCGATATCTTTGCGAGTTGCTACCACCAACTTCACTTCTAGACCGCCGAACTGCTGCAAGTCTCTCAATGGGGCCGTGTTAAAGGGGTTGGCCACAGCAATAGTGATGCTCGCCTCGTGTTTCGAAATAGCGCACATGAAATGCTTCCGCGCGAAACGGGCGGGAAGGGCACTTGTGACGACATCGAGGTCTAGATCGAGGGGATTGATCTTCATGAACGGTAATTTGGCGCAGCGCGCCACCGCTTGGGCGATCTCGACGTCACTGAGAACCCCCATCCGAATGATGATCTCTTCGTCCGAGCCCGACTGGAGCTTCTTGGCTCGTGTGATCTTGTCGACTTGCTCCTCGGTCAGTAGCTTGTCCTTGACGAGTATGGACAATAGCTCGGGAACGCCGACTGACGCCTCGAGTTCGGACGATGTCTGCTCGGAGGGTGTTGCCATTGAAATCTAGGCCCTGTTTGTATGAAATTCCATCATACCATGTTACCTAAAACTCTATAGACGAGTTTTCCTGCTGAAGCCCTCCCGATCAGTCTATCTCCCTGTAAGAAAAAGGCTTGAATAGTTGACAGTGCAGAACTGCCTTGCTATACTGCCTCGCGTGTTCGTGTGTGTAGGCGCGTAGCTCAGGGGGAGAGCGCTACCTTGACGCGGTAGAAGCCGGCGGTTCAAATCCGCCCGCGCCTACCATTTGGAAGTAACTTTTGATGCCCGCGCGGATCCTGAAGGTGGTCCACGCGGCTTTTTTAATCGAGTTGAGCAGTCCGTCATGAGCAATGAGTCGGCCGTGAAATTGACCCTCCCAGACGGAGAGCGGATGGAGGTTCCTTTCGGCTCAACCGTACTCGAGGTGGCCGAGCGTATTTCGCCGGGGCTAGCCCGTAAAGCCCTTGCCGCTCGTGTCAATGGCAAAGAAGTCGACCTGTCTTACGAGCTGGAAGGCGACGATGAGTTGAAGATCCTCACGTCAGACGATCCCGAGGCACTCGAGATTTTCCGCCACAGCTCGGCCCACTTGCTGGCGGCGGCGGTGATGGAGCTCTACCCCGGCACCGAGTGCGGTATCGGTCCGCCAATTGACAACGGGTTCTTTTATGACTTCAAGGTCGCGCGCCCCTTTACTCCTGAAGACCTCGAAAAAATCGAGAAACGGATGAAGGAGCTCGTCAAGGCGAATATTCCGTACGAGCGAGTCGAGATACCCAAGGAGGAAGCGCTCGAAATCTTTCGCAAGCAAGGCCAGGCGCTCAAAGTTGAGTTGGTCGACGAAAAAGGCGGAGATGTCGTCTCCTGTTATCGGCTCGGTAATTTCTTTGATTTTTGCCACGGACCCCATATTCCCTCGAGTGGACGCATCAAAGCACTCAAAGTGCTGGACAGCGCCAACGCTTACTGGAAGGGTGACGAACGCAACGAACAGATGCAGCGTATCTACGCATCGAGCTTCTATGAAAAGAAGCAGCTCGCCGACCACCTGCATCGTATTGAAGAGGCCAAGAAACGGGATCACCGAAAGCTCGGGAGAGCGCTCGAGCTCTTTCTCCTCGAGCCCGAAGCGCCCGGCCAAGCTTTCTGGCTTCCCAACGGTCTTCGTGTGGTGAACATTCTCACCGACTATATGCGTGAAAAGCTCGACCGCAAGGGCTATGTCGAGATCAAAACGCCTCTCATTTTGGATGAGGAACTTTGGCAGTTGACGGGTCATC
>JAUVQL010000257.1 GCA_030598165.1 Acidobacteriota bacterium
GGCTTTTCGACATACGGCGCGGCGAAGTCCGTCGTGTGGGCTCCATGTTCGCCCTCCTCGGCCTCATCATCACGGTGAGCTACATTCTCAAACCAGTTCGCAACTCGCTCTTCCTTAGCCAGTATGGTGCGAGTCATCTCCCCTATGTCTATATCGTCGTCGCTGTCGTCGTCGGCTTCGTCGCCGCAGCTTTCACTAAACTGGTTTCACGGTTCTACCTCAAGAACATTTTCATTTCGGCCGCGCTCTTTTTCGCGACAAGTCTCGGGGTCTTTTGGTGGGCCATAGAAACCCGCGCCCCCTTCACGGGTTTTGTTTTCTACGTCTGGGTGAGCATCTACGCCATCGTCATGCCGACGCTCTTTTGGCTTTCCGCCAACTACATCTTTTACTCGAACGAAGCCCGGCGACTCTTCAGCCTCGTGGCGGCAGGAGGCATCTTGGGCGCCATCGCAGGTGGAGGCCTAACGTCGGCATTAGTGAGTCGAACAGGAACCTCGGGACTATTGCTGGCGGCATCGGGCGTGCTCGTCGCGATTGGACTCCTAGGTTATTGGGTCAACATCCAAGAAAGGGAACGCATCAACGAGCGACTTTATGATCTAAGGCGGCAGGAAACGCGCCGCCTCGTCCGAGACAGCGTGGGCGGACTCGCTCTGGTGGCACGGTCCCGTTATCTCAAATTCCTCACACTGCTCACGATGGTCACCATCGTGACCTCCACACTCGTGGACTACCAGTTCAACTCGATTGCCGAAAAGTCTTTCAACAGCATGGACGGCTTGACGCAATTCTTCGGGACCTTTTTTGCAACGATTAGCATTCTGGCATTTCTTTTACAGCTCTTTACGGCGGGCCGAATTTTGAGCCGACTCGGAGTCGGTGCAGGCCTAATCGCACTGCCCTTGGCTATCTTCTCCAGCTCGGTGGCATTCATCGTGCTGCCCGGCCTCATCACCGCCGCCTTGATCAAGGCTTCCGACGATGGTCTCAGTAACTCCATCAACCGGTCGAGCGTGGAGATACTCTGGCTACCTCTACCACTCGAGGTCAAGAACCGTGCAAAGGCCTGGCTCGACATGTTCGTGGACAGGGTCAGCCGGGGTATTGCCGGACTCATCCTGCTTTTGGCAACCACCATACTTTCGCTTAGCGTGAGCCAGATCAGCGGCGTCGTGCTTTGTCTCGTGGCGCTCTGGTTGATCTTGACCGTTTTGCTGAGAAACGAGTATCTGACGGCCTTTCGAATGTCTCTGGCACGACGCGACATTGATGTTGCTTCCCTTACGGCGGATGTCCGGGATCAGCAAAGTCTCACAGTCTTGAAACAAGTCCTTTCCGGTGTCGACGAAAAACAAACCCTCTATGCGCTCGAGCTCTTGAAAGGAAACGATGACGAGAGTCTGGTCGAGTTGGCAAGCGAGCTTACATCTCACCCGAGTCCCTCCATTCGAGCCGCAGCTCTTCGGCTTCTTTATGACTATCCCCAACCGCCGCCGGTCGAAAACCTGGATGAGCTCATTCAAGATCAAGATCCGAACGTAGGGGCGAACGCCTTGAAACTTCTCCTTCGGTTGGATCCACAACGGGGTCAACAGGAGATCAAGGCTCGTTTGAGCTCCGGTGACATTACTAGAATCCAAGCCATCCTCGACGCCGTGGCAGACTCCCCCGATCTCCTCGAGGAAGCGTTGGACGGAGCCTTTCTCCGTCGGTTCTATCGGTCGGATATTGCCGAAGAGCGAGAGCTCGCCGCACGAGCGGCGGGATTCATGAGTGCTGATCGAGTGGCCGATGATGTCTTATCGGAGCTCCTCCAAGACACCACCAACCTCGTAGCAAGAGCCGCCGCAGTAAGTGCTGGAAGGACTCGAAAAGAGCAGTTCGTGCCACTGCTGATCGCCCAGCTCGCCCGACCGCCCTCGAGAAGAGATGCGCGAAATGCCTTGGCGCGATACGGCCTGGAGGCTGTGGAATCGCTTTCGAATCTCCTGGCTGACGAGAAGCAAGACCTCGAGATCAGAAGGGCGCTGCCTCGGGTTCTCGCAGAGTTCGAAGAACAAAAAATCGTTCATCGTCTTTTGGCTCGTTTGCCCGAAGACGATCCCGTCCTCCACTTCCAGACGATTCGGGCTCTTGGAAAAATGAGAGCGGACTACCCGAGAGTCCGGATCCCGCGAGAAGAAGTCGATCGACTCTTAGATTGGGAAGCCCGCCAATACTGCAGGAGGGTGCGAAGCGTTCTCACCATCAGCCAACGTCCCGGGCAACAGGCAAGCTCCGCGCTCCTCGTCCGTGCTCTGGAAGAGCGCCTCGAGTTGGCTCGAGAACGTGTCTCCCGCTTGCTAGGATTAGCCTACCCCCCCGAAGATGTTTTCAATGCTTGGAACCGTCTCGCTCACGGCCGCCCGCCGGTGAGAGCGGCTGCGCTGGAGTTTCTAGGAAATCTCCTCGAAGGAGACCACAAGGTGAAACTCATGCCTCTGCTCGAGGCGACGTCTTGGGAGGAACTGGATCGACGGGGGCGGCAGCTCTTTGACCTACCTACGCCTACGTTCGAAGAAACCCTGGTTCAATTCGTCGAAGGCCCCGATGCCTGGCTCAGCGCCTGTGCACTGACGCTCGTCGCTGAGCTCGACATTCACGGGCACCGGGTGCAACCCCCCGTCCACCCCCCCCCGGGGCACCCGGAGACTGTGGTTCGCGAAGCGGCCCGTTCGACAATGGACTGTCTCAACGATGCGTAACCGGCGACC
>JAUVQL010000179.1 GCA_030598165.1 Acidobacteriota bacterium
AAACCAAAGATCCTCTCCGATGAGGCCATGGCACTTTGAAGGACGTTGAACTTCTCAGTGAGATCACTGATGGGACGGAAGAACTTTTCCGAGTATTGGATAAACGCCACAAGGGCACCCAGCGTCAAGCCGCCTGCTAGAATTTGACCTCCCCCATAGCCGATGATGAGCGCAATCGCGACAGCTCCCAAGAACTGCACGAGGGGATAGAAAAAAGAGTAGTAAAGGATGGACTGGAGGTTCGCCTCCATATGTTCGCGATTGAGCTCGTCGAACTCTTGTAGCTTGCGAGGCTCCTGCCGAAAGAGCTGCACCACCGGCATGCCTGTGATGTTCTCTTGGATGAATGAGTTCATGCGAGCGATGCGCGTCCGCACCTTTCGATAGGTCTCGCGAACTCTGCGCTTGAAAACGATTGTGACGACAAAGAGCGCCGGCAGCACGGCAAAGCTCACCAAAGCCAACTTCCAGTTGAGAACGATGAGCACGATCATGATGCCCAAGAGCAAGAAGATGTCACCGAAGACGGTCACCACTCCTGACGTGAAGAGCTCATTGAGAGCATCCACGTCCGTCGTCACCCGAGTAAGGAGTCGGCCAACGGGATTCCTATCGAAAAAGCCAGGATGAAGGCGTTGGATGTGGGCGAAAATCTCCCGCCTCATATCGAACATGATGCGTTGACCGGTCATATGCATGATGTAGGTCTGCCAATAGGACAGGAAGAATTCAGCGAGGAGAGCGAGGACATAAAGGCCGGCAATCCGGTTGAGACCTGCTAGATCACCTCGAGCGATGTAGTCGTCGATGGCGACCTTGATAAGGTAAGGACCGACCAACTTGAGCGCGGATATGGCGAGGATGAGCAAGAATGCCGTGGCCACGGCGAGCTTGTAGGGAGAGAGGTAGGTTAGCAGTCGCGCCATGAGGCGGCTGTCATAGACCTTGCCGAGTGACTCTTCCTCTTGGAAACTCATATCGACTGCCACGCGATCTTCTAAGAACTCAAGAACCCAAGAACTCGAGAACTCATGAATCGTTAAATGCGTTCTAGCTCTTCCTCCAACAGTTGCTTTCGATGCAATCCGGCGTAGATGCCGTCATGCTCGAGAAGCTCCTCATGGTTGCCTTGTTCCACGATTCGACCTTCATCCAACACCACGATAATGTCGGCATCTTGGATCGTCGAGATACGGTGAGAGACCAGGATCGTCGTTCGTCTTCGAATGACACCTCTAAGTTGGGAGAGAATCCTCTCTTCGGTCTCAGTGTCAACACTGGAGAGCGCGTCATCCAAGATCAGGATCGGTGGATCCGTGAGAAGCGCCCTCGCAATCGTGGCTCTTTGTCGCTGCCCCCCCGAAAGGGTGATACCCCTTTCTCCGACCACGGTGTCATATCGCGCAGAAAACTCTTCAACATCGCCTGCAAGACCGGCCACCCCAGCAGCATCAGCAATCTCCTCCTGAGATGCTTCAGGACGACCAAAAGCGATATTCTTACCTACGGTCTCCGAGAAAAGAAAGCTCTCTTGAGGCACCAAACTGACTGCTCGGCGTAAATCCGCTAGGGGAAGTTGACGCACGTCCACTCCGTCGACTAGAACCTGCCCGTCCGTCACGTCATAAAGCCGAGGAACGAGGTTCACGAGCGTTGTTTTGCCCGAGCCCGTTCGACCCACCAGGGCTAGAGTTTGACCGGCCTCGACCGTCAGATCGATACCACGGAGCACGGAGACGCCGTTGTATTGGAAACTCACACCTCGGAGCTCGAGTCGTCCCTTGATGGCTACGCATTGCGCCGCGTCGGCCGCATCGACGAGCTCCGGGACCTCATTCCAGATCGCCGCCAACCGTCTCATCGAAGCTGCGCCGCGCTGATAGATATTGACCACCCAGCCGAACGCGATCATCGGCCAAGTCAACATACCGAGGTAGGCGAAAAAGGCCACGAACTGCCCGAGGGATATCTCACTCTGGACCACCATGTGCCCACCCCACCAAAGCACCATCACCGACCCTAAACCGATGAAGACTGCAAGGAGCGGATAGAAGACCCCCCACACTTTGACCAACCCTATGTTGCGATGAAGATATTCTCGGTTCTCTTGCTCGAACTTCTCCTGCTCATGAGCTTCTTGCGTGTAGGCCTTGACGACCCTTACACCGGAGAGGTTTTCTTGAACGAGAGCCGAAATGTCACTCATCTTCTCTTGGATAGCCTCGAATCGTCGATGGATAACGGAGCCGAACTTCTTGACCAGTATCGAGACCACCGGCATTATGGCGAGGGAGACCACCGTCAACTCGACACTGATGTAGAGCATCAAGGCAATCGCGGCGACGGTAAGGGTGACCGTCTCGGCCGGATACATGATCCCCGGTCCCAGCACCATCCGCACCGCCGAAATATCGTTCGAAGCTCGAGACATGAGATCGCCCGTGCGCCAGCGCTGAAAGAAGGAGGGACTCATGCGCTGAAGGTGCGCGAATAAATCCTCTCTCAGGTCGTACTCGACGTAGCGGGACACTCCTATGAGCAGACGGCGCATCCAAAAGCGGAAAAAACCCTCTACCAAGGCCAAGCCGACGATGAGTCCCGCATAAAGTACGAGCTTCCGCACAGTAACCGAGATCGTGAGGTCGTCTATGGTCATTCGAAGGACCTGAGGCACGACAACAGCGGCTGCCTTCCCTGCGAGCAAGCACAGCATTCCCAGCGCGAGCCGCCATCGGTAGCGGCTGAGGTACGGCAATAGACGCTTGAGCTGAGTCATACTAATAATGGGGACAGCCAATTTAACATTCTTGTGCTGCAGTAGAATGTTAAATTGACTGTCCCCGTATATCGAGAAGGACCTTGAAAACAGCAGGACGAGCACATTCGGCGAAGGCCTCTTTCGCCCGGGCAAGGGGATAAATATTTGAAATCAAACGCTTAACAGGGATACGGCCTGACTGGAGAGCGCCGAGAGCTAGCGGAAAATCACCGCAGCGCGATCCGACGACCCGGATTTCATTGACAACGACTTTTGATGTATCTACTTTCACCGGTTCGTGGCAGGTGGATTTGAGGATGAGAGTCCCCCGCGGCTTGGTCCAAGCTAGGGATTGTTCGAACCCTGAGACCGAGCCCGTTGCTTCCACCACCCAGGGGTAAATCGGAAGAGGATCTCCCGTTTTCACTTGCACACCCAACTCTTCCAACCTGATGAGCTTGATGTCCTGCTTCCCAACGATTTCGACACGGGCGCCATGGTGTTGGAGTCCGAGCGCGATGAGAGAGCCGAGACGTCCGTCTCCCAAAACGAGAACGGGATCGCCGGCACGAATGCCCACCTCCGCTACCGCCATCGCAGCAGCCAAGGGCTCCGCCCAGACAGCCTCCTCATCAGTCAATGATTCAGGGACACGGTGCAGATTTTCGATGGGAACTGCGAGACGTTCTGCGAAAACGCCTGGGCGGTCGATCAAGCCTATGACTTCGCGGTTCTCACAGTGCTTTCGGTGCCCCTCACGACACAAAGAGCAGGTGCCACATGAGACGTTGATTTCGGTAACGACTCTCGCGCCGGTCCAACTCGGATCGGGTGCGTCTTCAACGATCCCCACCATCTCGTGTCCGAGTATGCCTTTGAAGTCTTTATAGCCTGCGAGAAGCGCGAGATCGGTGCCACAGATTCCCGCCATTAGGACACGTACCAAGGCCTCACCCTCGGTCGGTGTCGGGCCGGGTACTTCCCGGACATCAAGACCGTCATCAAGAACGACTGCTAGCATGACTAATAATGGGGACAGCCAATTTAACATTCTTTTGTAGTTGTTATGAATGTTAAATTGAGTGTCCCCGTAGCGAGTCATGCTAGCAGTTGTTCTTGATGGAAACCTCGAGGTCCGGGAAGTACCCGACCCGACACCGACCGAGGGTGAGGCCTTGGTACGTGTCCTAATGGCGGGAATCTGTGGCACCGATCTCGCG
>JAUVQL010000026.1 GCA_030598165.1 Acidobacteriota bacterium
AATCCTCTTTACAGGCCAAGCCCAAGCCGCCTTCGAGCTCAAGGCTGCGCGTGCTGCCACGCCGATTCAGGTGGACGGGAAACTCGACGAGGACGAGTGGAAAGACGCTGTTCGAATCGGCGACTTTTTGCAGTTCCAGCCCCGACCGGGAGAGGTGGCACGCGAGCAAACGGAGGCCTTTTTTTTCTACGACGACGCCTACCTTTACTTTGGATTTCGTTGCCACGACTCCGAACCCTCGCGCATCACGGCTCAACTGAACCGGAGAGACAGTGATCTGTTCGATGACGACTCGGTGATCGTGGTGATCGACACGTTTCACGATTCGCGTTCGGGTTACTTCTTTGGCACGAACCTTCTCGGTACGCAGAGCGATGGCCGGATTACTGATAATGGTCGAGTCGTCGAGACCGTGTGGGACGCAACTTGGCTTTCCGCGGGCGAGAGATTCGAAGGCGGCTGGACGGCTGAAATGGCTATCCCTTTGGTGCATTTGCGCTTTCGACCGGGGGATGAGATGACCTGGGGTTTCAATGTGGGCCGGACTTGTCGCCGGATCCTCGAGACGAGCTTTTGGGCGGGGCCTTTGGAAGCGCGGTTCCGCATCTCGCAATATGGGACGCTGTCGGGACTCAATCTCGAAGCAGCGCAACGAAAATACCAGTTGATCCCTTACGCTTTGGGTCAATATGAAGATGAAGTCGGCTCAGACTACGCAGCGGGATTGGACTTCCGCTACGCCATCACTCCCGAGAACGTGGCCAGTGTCACCATCAATCCCGACTTTGCCATCATCGAGGCCGATGAGGAAAGGGTGAATCTCACGCGTTTCGAGCTATCTCTGCCGGAGAAACGCCAGTTTTTTCTCGAGGACTCCGAGCGATACCGTCAGCGGATCAGGACGTTCTATTCGAGGCGGATCGGTGACATCAAGGCGGGCGGTAAAGTGCTGGGGCGACGAGGCTCGTGGCAATACTCTTTTCTGACGGCTCAGTCCGAGCCCACGGTGCCCAGTCAAGGCGAGTTCTTGGAATCCGGTAACTACTCCGTGGCCCGCGTAGAAAGGGATCTGTGGAAGGGTTCCACCCTTTCCATTATGGCTGCCAACCGGTATCTAGACGACGTGAACCGAGGGTCGGTGGGTCTCGATGCGTCGCTCTTCTTTACGAGAACCTTTCGATTCACCGGACAAGTGGCCCGGTCTCACGGCCCCGAGGAAGGTGGGCGTTGGGCATTTTTCGTGCGGCCGTCGCGCGACACGGCCACGAGTCACGTTCATTTCCGGTACGGCCATCTCGGGGATAGCTTCGGCGACCACGTCAATGCCATCGGTTTCATCCGTGATGACGACCGACGTGAGATGGATAGCGCCTTCCGTAAGCAGTTCTGGTTCCGAGAAGGTTTCCTGGAAGGACTCGAGTACAACTCGAACTACAACATCTACTGGAGTCAGAAGAACGTCCTCAGAAGCTACCAAATCGATCAAGGTGTCGAGGTTGTGCTCCGCAACCGCTGGAGCACGGAATACCGCTTCCGTTACGAGTACAAGCTCTTCGAGAAAGACTTCTACAATTACCGTCATCAAATCGAGGTCGGTTACAACACGCGTGAGTGGCAATCCGTTTCAGTAGAGTATGAGTTCGGGCGCAATTTCGACTCCGACTTCCAGCTGCTCGGAGCTACCTTTCGCCGCAAGTTCACCGAGGAACTGGCATTCGAATATGAGCTCGCTCGTCTATGGCTCGATCCGGATCCCGAAAACGATTCCACCATCATCCACGTTGTGCGGGCTGTGCAAAATTTCACTAAGGATCTGTATCTCAAGCTTTTCTTCCAAACGAACTCCGTGATCGATCGGAAGAACCTGCAAGCGGTCTTCGTCTGGCGCTATAGACCCCCCTTCGGCACCCTCCAGTTTGCCTATCAAAGAGGAACCGCCGAGTTCGGCGAACGCTCCGAGCAAGGGAACACTTTTTTCGTGAAGTTCTCTTACGTTTTCGGATAGCGGAGAAAAAACGCTCGTTCAGGGATTCGTCTTCGTCGAGAGGACCAGGACGGAGTGACCCTCTTTGCGGAGTTGGTGGGCTAGGCGGTCCGCATCGGCTCGGCGTGAAAACTGCCCCACCCAGACTTTGTAATAGGTTTTTCCGTTTATTCGCTGTTTCTGGACGAGGACGGGTTCATGATTCGCCTCACGCACGGAATCGGCGACCTCGCGAGCTGTCTTCTCTTCGATAAAAGCGCCCACTTGAACGCGCCACGCATAGGCATAGGAGCGACCACCTCCTCCGTCTTCGAGGACTTGGATTCGAACTCGGGCTACGCCCTTCTCGACCATTCCCAACGCCTTGGCGGATCCGTAGGAAAGATCGATGATGCGACCGGCAACGAAGGGACCGCGGTCGTTCACCGTCACTACGACGCTCCGTCCCGTATCGAGGTCGTCGACGCGGACCACGGTACCGAAAGGCAGTGACACGTGGGCGGCGGTGAAACGCTTGGGGTCCATGACTTCGCCGCTGGCGGTTTTTCGACCCTTCTCCTCGAGACCGTACCAAGAAGCCATCCCCTCTTGGACGGGGCCGGTTGGTTCGGGGGGAGGTGTGCCCGGTCGAGTTCTGCGTCCCGCGCATGCTGCGGTCAGGAGAAGGAGTCCGAGGATGATGTACCGTTTCATGTGTATCGGTATTATACTCGCCGCGTCGAAGTAGAAGGAGGCCGTGGATTCATGGAGAAGAAGGAAGCGGAAAGCCCGGAGATTCGAGTGCTCGAGTCCGACACCAAAGACTTGACGCTTTTCAGCCGGTCCGATTTAGCTTTTGCCGTTCTCTACGGCGTCTTGTTTCTCTGGGGACTCGTCCTGACACTCATTTCACTCTAGGAGGCTGAAGAGTTGGGAGAGATTTGGTCCGTTCACTTGACGCTCATTTTGATCACCACAGTTGTCATCATCCTCTTCGGCTATTTTGCTTCCAGGAGAGTCAAAAGCTCCGAGGACATGCTCGTGTCCGGCCGCTCCCTAGGATTGTTCTTCGTTGCTTGCTCTCTGGCGGCGGAGTACATGGGAGGGCTTGGGACCATTGGCGTCTCGGAGACGGCCTTCCACCAGGGGATGGGCGTGGTCTGGTACCACGTGTCGGCCTCAACGGGCATTCTTCTGTTTGGACTTTTTTTCGCGCATTACTACCGCAAGTACGGCATCCAGACCATTCCCGAATATCTCTACTACCTTTTCGATGTCAAAACATGGAAGGTCAATGCGCTACTGAACTTCATCGCCTATACGTTCTTTGCCGTCATCGAAGTCGTCGCCCTCGGTTCCATTCTTGCGGGGCTCACGGGATTTCCTATCGACATCTGCTCGGTGGTTGCTGCCATTTTGCTGACCGGGTATGTCCTCTCCGCAGGAATGTGGTCCATTGCCTACGTGAGCATGTTCTACATGGCCTTGATATACCTCGGTCTGCCGCTGGCGTTCTTCTGGGTGCTGAAGTTTTACGTTCCGGCGCTCGAAGGCTCGGGCGGGATGACGGGGTTTAGCGGTCTCGCAGCCGCGATGGCCCACCAGGGATACGATCCCGATTTTTTCTTTAGCCCTTTGAGCCTTTCCCCGATGGTCGTGCTCGGCTACTTCATCGGTGGCATACTCGCCGTCCCAGCTGCTCAGGCCACGGTCAACTATGCTTTTGGGGCGCGAAATTGGAAGATCGCTCGGTTGGCGCCCATCATGGCTGCTTTCCTCATTCTTCCCTTGTCGACCTGGACGGGTACCCTGGCTCTCTATGCAAAAACCGCAGGGTTGACCGACGAGCCCAAACTAGCTCTCATGGCGGCGCTCACGCACATACCACCTTGGATTGGAGCGATAGGTGCGCTGGCGATATTCGCTGCGATCATTTCTACCGCTGACTCCATACTGTTTGCTTCCGGGAGTATCTTGGCGAAGGACTTGCTTCATCGTTGGTGGCGTCCGGACGCCGACGATCGTACTGTCTTGAAATGGACTCGCCTGAGCATTTTGGTGGTTGGTTGCATCGCGACTATAGGTGCGGTGACCGTGCCCGAGTTGCTCAAACAAGGTTATTTCGTTTACACGTTACGGGCGGTGACGCTCGTCTGTGTTTTCTTCGGAATCTATTACAGGCGTGCCCACCCCGATGCAGCTTTCTGGTCCATTATTGTCGGCTTCATTGCGGCAACGCTCTACCAATTCGAGATCCCCATCGACTACAGGCCCTATTTGTGGAATCTACATGTGGCGGTCGTCACAGTTCTGATCACCGTGCCGGTGTTTTTGACAATCAGTTTGATCCGGAAATGGACCCCTGAAACGGCGAGTGTGCCTCCGCCTCTTTATTCGAAGGAGCCCTGACGATGGAGAACTACTTCCCGGAGTTTTTATATCTGACGCTCGGTGCGTGGCTGATACTCACCCTGTTGTTCATTGGTTTCTCCATCTATTTGATCCGATTGCCGGATGACGAGATTTTGCGGATCCAGGCCAAGGCTATTGAGAATAAAAAGAAATTGGGGATCAAGATCTATAAGTTTTAGGACAGCACTCGAGAACTCGAGAACTCGAGAACTCGAGAATGGGAAAGTCACTTGAAATACGGAAGGTTTTTGGCGGCTGTTGGTGGCGGGGTGGGATTTGTTCTCATTGTCTCGTCATTGGTCCTCGGTTCGAGTGTCTTCCTGCTCGGGGCCGGGTTTGCTCTTCTCATATTGTCTCTGGTGTTCTTGCAGCTGAGCTTCTGGAGGGAGGGGGACCAAACGGCGCGTCGAGATGAAGGTGCTGAAGCATGCTTCGATGCCGTTTCCGTTCCTGTGGAGCTTCACCACAATCCCCGTCTCATGAACGTCTGGAAAGGAATGGAAGCAACTCGAAAGCTCATGGAGCGCAAGACGGAGAGTGCCGCCGAAGATGAAAGAAAACGAGAGAAGGTGAAACTTCGGCTCTCAGATGCCGAGAACATTCTCCTCATCGGGGAGGCTTCTTTGTTGGTGTTTTGGCCTCTTGCAGTCCTTTCGGGTCTGTTCTTATTGGGCTCGGCCTCGCTCACCGGCAAGACCTCCACTTCGTTTGTGTGTCTCGTGGTGGGTCTTGGTGGGCTCCTTCTGCTTTCGTTGATGAAAGGCCAAACCAAGTACTATTTGACCAGCCACCGTGTGCTCGTGCGGAAACGGTCTCTGTGGAAAAGAGCGTTGGATTGGTCGGCATTGGGATATGACGACGTCAAACGGTGCTCCTACCAGGCAGGATCTGCGCGGGGACGGATCTCCCTGACGGGGGAGCGGCAGCATTTCGATATTTCCGGGCTGCCGAGCTCTCTCATGACGGAGGCCCTCGATATCCTGCGCGAGAATCTCCCCGCCGAGATGATGTGTAAAAACCCTAACTAGTCTGTAAATGGGCTATATCCAAATCGTTAGGGTCCGCTCGTTTCTGCCGTCCCGAGTCAAAATTCTATTGCGTTCTAACTAATTATTTGGGGCGTGTTTACAGGTTTTTGTCCGTCCGCTTGTCCGTGGTGGCACCGATCTTGCCACTGTGAAGAACGGGGGAGATGGTCCCGCCGGTGAGGACTGAGCCGCGAGTGCGGTAGATCACCGGACTTTCAAGGGAAGAAATGAGCCGAGCTACGACTGTCTTTGCAACCACCTTGGGACTACTGCTCCCGCTCGTGTATTGCTCCATAGTAAAAAACGACGAGTATTCTAGTTTCATAGAAGTAGAGCAAAAGCTGTTCGAATTAATTGAGAGTGAAAACCATCAGGAAGCAATTGATCTCTTGGAAGAAGTGGCGGAGAAATTCCCCGAGCACGACTATGAGGTCAGGTCGTATTTCGGAGTCATTTACGCCCATAAAGGAGATTACGAGAAGTGTTTGGATATCTGGGAAGCCGGTGTCGAAGACGGCTATTTCTTCGAGATCGATCCCCAGATGGAGATTTTCGAGCCGTTCAAGAAACGCGTGCGATTCGAAGCTATTGCCGCAAGAAACGAGGCTTTGAGAGTCGCGGCCCTCAAGGGTTCGAGATCCAGAGTCAAAGTCTTGATGCCGGCCAAAGAGCAGGGTGAGGACTATCCCTTGCTCATTGCTCTTCACGGAGGCGGAAGCTCCATGGCGTGGGCGGAGAGGTACTGGAGGTCGAACCGATTACAAAAGGGGTTCATCGTTGCCTTTATTCAGTCCTATCTGCACGACGGAATGAAGAGCTACGACTGGCGCCGTTTCGACCCGCGGGCCCGTCATGACATCCAAGAGTTGTACGACGACATCGTTGCGCAGTATCCCGTAGACGTCAGCCAAGTCGTTATCGGTGGTGTGTCGGCCGGCGGCGTCATGGCCATTGATGTTTCTATCAACGGTGTCATTCCCACGGCTGGATTTATTGGCGTCTGTCCTGACAAACCCACCGAGTTCGACAAGTTGAAGGTGCGAATGGCCCGAGAGAAGGGCATCAAGGGTGTCATCATCGGTGGCGAGGACGACGACAACCTCCCTTACCAAAAGGAAATGGTTCGGGTGTTTCGGTACGAACACTTTCCCCACGAGTTCATTATTGTCCCGGGAATGGGACGTTCCTACCCGAGCAATTTTTCGAAGAAGATCGATCACGCTGTCGAATATATCCTCGGTGCGAGATAGTAAATCCCCCCGGTCCACCCAAATTCCACTACAATGATTCGAGGAGGACTCAATCGCGTTGCTTCGTCTCGTCGTCATAGCCTGTTGGTTCGTTTCAATTCCCGTCATAGCTTGGCAGGCACAGGCGAGGATGCACGAGCCGGCTCATTTCCATGTTTCGGTTGATGCCGTCTATCTGGACGTCGTGGTCGTGGGCTCCGGCGGACGCTTCTGGCCCGGATTGACGGGTCAGGACTTCGAAGTGCTCGAAGAAGGTGTGCGGCAGGATTTGAGCTATTTTACCGACGAAAAAACACCCGTTACGATCTTGCTGCTACTTGATGTCTCTTCGAGCATCCATCGCAGTCTCAAAGGCGTGAAGTCAGCTGCTATCAATTTTCTTCACCGCTCGAGAAGCGGAGACAAGGCTGCTCTCGCATTTTTCAACCATAATCTCCGATTTGCCACACCCTTCACCGACGATCAGGACGTTCTGGCTCGCGGCGTCAAGTCCATGCGTGCTAGCGGACTCACTGCCCTGTACGACTCGGTTCTCACCTCGCTCGAAAGACTCTCGCGAATCGAAGGACGTAAGGCGCTCCTCGTCTTTAGCGACGGAGCAGATTCCTGGCCCGATGAAGGCGGAAGTGACGCCACCATGAAGGATGCTTTCGAGGGAGGCAAGCTCTCGGATGCGAGTGTCTATGCTATCGGCTTCCTTGGTGCCATGCCTCAGGGCTACGGCGTCAACCGTGGATTTCTGAAGCGCTTAGCCCGAGAAAGCGGGGGACAGGCCTTTTTCCCCAAAGGCACCAAGGAGCTCAATCAAGCGTTCATTCAAATTCACAGCGAATTGAGTAGCCAATACCGGATGGCTTATGTGCCGAGAAAAGCGTTGAAAGATGGTGCGTGGCGCGACATCGAGGTCCGAGTTAAGGGTAGCACCCACCTCACGGCTCGTACGCGGCTGGGTTATTATGCGAAGTAACCATGTAAGAACTCGAGAACTCGAGAATTCGAGAACTCGAGAATTCAAGAAGGATCTATTAGTTCGGCCCGAGCCTGTCTGAGACTTGGTCGGTAAAACCCTACGGTTCGCGTTTATTTGCGTTAATGAGCGGCTACGCTGCTTTCTCGGATAGAGGACGGGCTCCAAATCAGAGTACAATAATAGACGAACTAGGCGCGTCTCCGGAGAAAACGATGCTAGATTCAGAACAGTCGCAAGAGAAAAAAAGCGGTATCTCACCTCCTGTAATGGTCGCTCTCCTAGTCGGAATTCTCCTCCTCGCGGCGGCGGCCTTTTTCGGTATCGTATTGCTGAATCGTTTCGAAGAAATGGAAGCGCAAGTGATGGAGCTCTCTCAGCAAGTTGCAGACGCCGGTGAGAAGTCTGACCAGGCTCTCCTACAATCGAAAGAGGCCGAGGCCTCTGCGGTGGAAGCGGCGCGAAGCCGGGTTAGAGCGGAGGCCGAGGCTGAGCATGCTCAGAGCGAAGCGGAGAGTGCGCGACAGCAAATGCAAGTTGCGGAAGTGGACGCCGACAACGCGCGAGAAGAAGCGAGGATCGCTCAAGAGGAAGCAGAACGTATCAAACAGGAGTGGGAAAGCGAAGTGAACCGGCTCCAGGACGCCTTGAGCCAAATAGTGGACACACGTAAGACCGCCCTTGGACTCGTTTTGAACTTGAGCGAAGATTATCTGAAATTCGAATTCGATAAATCAAATCTTCGGCCGGCCAACCGGGAGCTTTTGAGCCGCATCGCGGGTATCTTGCTGACTTCGAAAGACTACTCGATTGCCGTTTACGGTCATACCGATGACGTCGGTACTGACGAGTATAATCAGAAACTTTCAGAAAGGCGGGCCGGGGCAGTTCGCGATTACCTCCTCGAGGCGGGACTCGATTCCGCGATTGTCAGCATGGAGGGCTTTGGTAAAACTCAGCCTTTGATGCCGGAGAAAACGGATGAGGCCCGTGCCAAGAACCGGCGCGTCGAGATCGGAATCATCAACACACGAATCAACTACAACCCGAAGTGAGTTGAGCCGCGAAT
>JAUVQL010000066.1 GCA_030598165.1 Acidobacteriota bacterium
ATCGAAGCTCAAACCGTTTCCATAAGAGGCAAGCTAGAGGGTGATTGCGTCGCTACCGGAAAAGTCGAAATCACCGCCACGGGACAAGTCTACGGCAACATTAGCGCACCTCGCATCGCAGTAGCCGAGGGTGCGGTCTTCCGGGGAGCCAGCAACATGACCTCGGAGCAAAATACGACGCCACCGAAGCCCCCAGCCTCGGTCGACAAGAAACCTGAGCCGCCCACGGTAAACAAAGCCCAAGAAACCAAGGACGAAAAACCCGGCCTTTGAGGCGAGTTCGGCGAATCCCGCCCTTTTGTCCGTCGTAAGCGGACTGACTGCCCGCCTACGCTATGATGATGACACCAGAGCTTCGGCGGGCCTGCCGCAGGCAGGGCGCTCACGAGTTATCAAGGCGCCCTCTGAAGATATGAACTGGCGACTCCTTTTCGATGGTCCAAAGAGTGCCGCCATGAATATGGCGGTTGACGAGGCACTCTTCCGCTCCGCTCTTACTCGAACATCGCCTCCAACGGTTCGCTTCTACGCCTGGAACCGTCCTTCGTTGTCGATCGGTTATAGCCAGTCTTTTCACGACGTCTGTAAAGTTGATGTGTGTCAAGAGTTGGGCATCGAAACGGTTCGCCGAATTAGTGGAGGGAGAGCGGTTCTTCATCATCACGAACTAACCTACTGCGTGACCGCAGCGGCAGAGGGGCCGCTACGAGGTCTGTCGGTTCGAGAGGTATATTCCTGGGTCTCTGGTGCCATTAGAACCGGATTGGCATCGCTGGGAATACCCATTGATCCTCCCTCTGGAAACCACAAGGAGCTCCACCCCCAATCCCAGATTGAAAGACCGGAGCTCCCCTGCTTAGCGGTACCCACGGGTCACGAAATCACCTCAAACGGCAGGAAGCTCGTGGGCAGTGCCCAAAAGTGGAACCGCGATGGTTTTCTTCAGCATGGCTCCATCATCATCGATCTCGACGAGACGTTATGGCGCCGGGCCATAGGCTTGGCACCGGATACCGACCTCGGAGCCGTGGGAATCAACCACGTACTACCGAGGCACATCGTTCGAGAGACGATTGCGGAGACGCTCGCAATTCAATTCGAACATCTCTTCGACGAACCTGCCTCTTCCAACGCGCTTCTTGAGACCGAGATGCAAGTCGCCACTCGCCTTGCCGAAAAGAAATACTCATCTCCTCTTTGGAATCAGGATCGTCACCCCATAAATATCTAAAGACGAAGATAAAATGGTCGAGAGGCTGGTGCTATTCCACCGTTTGAGTCACCGGGTCAGCTCGGCATGGCATAGCTCGTCGTATGCGGGCACTTTTAAAATGCAGCTATTTGGTTTATTCTGAAGGGTAGTCCCCAGATTGAACAACGGACGAGCGGTATCACGAACCGGAAGCAACGGGCTTCCTGGGCGAAACCTTGACTTCTCGGGAGCTATTTGCTAAATAAGGGGTTAGCACCCTCGGCAGGAGAGTGCTAAAAGTGAGAATGAACTCAGACGATCTAGACCCACGCAGCCAGGACATTCTCCGACAAGCCATCCACACTTTCATCGCTTCGGGAGAGCCAGTCGGTTCTCGTACTCTGGCCAAATCAAATCCCGAGGGGCTATCGCCGGCGACGATACGGAACATCATGTCCGACCTCGAAGAAACAGGCTACGTCTACCAACCCCACACCTCCGCCGGAAGGGTGCCGACGGACAAGGGCTACCGTTTTTACGTGAGTAACCTATCGCAGGGGCCCGGATTGACTAGATACCAGCAAGATCTAATCGGCTCGAGTCTCGAAGAAGCGGCTCTCGATGTCAACGAACTGGCAAAGCAGACTTCTCGATTGCTGTCGGATATTACCGACCACGTCAGTTTTGTCATTGGGCCGGACTTCCAACAGAGTGTCCTACGTCATATCGACTTCGTGAAACTCGCACCATGCCGCGTGCTGGTCGTACTGGTTTCACATACAGGTCAAGTGACCAATCGGGTCATCGAACTGGCCGAAGACTTAGGTGAGGCAGAGCTCGAGAAGTGCGCCCGTTATCTGATGGACGAATTCAATGATCACACCCTTCCCGAGATTCGCGAAGCTCTTCTTTCACGGCTGAGAGAAGTTCGAGCCTTGTATAACCGCGTTGTGGATAATGCGCTCAGCCTGGCACAAGCGACTTTCATCGAGGATTTAGCGCCCCGTGATCTATATCTCGAAGGAACGTCGCGGATGCTCAAGAAGCCTGAGTTCAAATCCAACATCGAGAGGGCGAGAAAGCTCATCTCTATCTTCGAAGAGAAGAGTCGACTCGCCGATATTTTGAATGCTTGTTTGGAGGGACAGGATCTCCAAATTATCATTGGATCGGAAGCCAGAGTTCCCGACCTCGAAGGAGTCTCTCTCATCGCAGCACGCTACAGCTTCGGAGATAGAGAGCTCGGCTCGTTGGGTATCATGGGTCCCACTCGCATGGAGTATCCCAAGTTTATCTCGGTCGTTGACTACATCGCCCATTCGCTCTCTGAAGTCATCAGTCGAGCGGGCAACGAATCGGCCCATTAGCTGGAGTTGTTGAATATTACTTGACAATCTACTTGAATATTATTTAGCAATAAGAAAGTAACGAAACCGCTTAAAGCGTACTTCTTCATGAGGCGCATCGAGAGGAGAAAGGCTTCTGAAACACAAACGCCGGAGAAAAGGAACAAAATCATCTCCTTCCAACGATGAGTTTCCCGCGCCCGAGAACGAGACAAAAGCATCGGAGGAAGAGCAAGACACCGCTGAAGATTCGGGAGAGGTTGTAGAGACAGGGATAGAGGCAGTGGAAGCGACTGTAAGCACTCCGGACAGTGATATCGAAAATGAGGTAGCTCGATTAACGAACGAGCTCGAAGATGTCCGCGACTTGGCACGTCGCAAGCATGCCGAGTTCGAAAACTACCGCAAACGAATCGTGCGGGAACGCGGTGACTTCGTAAACCACGCCAGTGCTGAGCTCGTTAATGAAATTCTCCCAGTACTCGACAACCTCGAAAGAGCGCTCGACGCCCCGGATGTGGGGACTGACGATAGATTCCGCGAGGGAATCGAAATCGTTCGTAGGCAATTTCGTGACATATTGACCAAGGCCGGGCTCCATGAGGTGAAGGCGCTGGGACTCGAGTTCGACCCGCATGTGCACGAGGCTGTAGGACGCGTCGAGACGACTGACCACCCCGAGGGCGAGATCCTAGAGGTCTACCAGAAAGGCTATTTTTTCAAGGATCGCTTACTCAGGCCGGCCCTGGTCAACGTAGCGCAACGCCCGCAGACTGATTCCGGTGAAGACGAACTATCAGCTGAGAACGAGCATGCAAAATCGGACGCGTCTTCTTCATAAGAAAAGGTATACGAGTCAAATGACGTCCCAAGGTTCACGAAACAGTCAGAGGCTGACGACACTTGTCAACCTCTCGAGGAAGGAGCCAGGCATTGGCTAAGGTAGTGGGCATCGATCTCGGCACGACCAACTCGTGCATCGTGGTGATGGAGGGGGGCAACCCTCAGGTCATACCTAACCAAGAAGGAGCTCGAACGACTCCTTCCATTGTCGCCTTTACGAGTAAAGGCGAGCGCCTCGTAGGGCAGATCGCCAAGCGCCAGGCACTTACCAATCCCACCAATACGGTTTATAGTGTCAAACGGCTCATTGGCCGGCGCTATGACTCTCCAGAGATTCAAGCGGCGAAAAAAGTACTGCCGTACGAAATCGTCGAGGCAGAAAACGGTGACGCGCACATCAAAATCGAGGATCGCGTCTACAGCCCGCCTGAGCTCGCTTCCATCGTTCTGACGAAGCTCAAGGCGGCCGCTGAAGACTACCTCGGGGAGCCCGTGCAGGAAGCGATCATCACGTCGCCCGCGTATTTCAACGACTCTCAGCGCCAAGCGACAAAGGACTCGGGGACGATCGCGGGACTCAAAATACAGAGGATCTTGAACGAGCCGACTGCTGCCGCACTTGCGTACGGCATGACGCTAAATAGCTCAGGTAAAGTTGCCGTCTACGATCTCGGCGGGGGCACATTCGACATCTCCATCCTCGAGCTCCAAGACGGCATTTACCAAGTGCTGGCGACTGGTGGTGACACCTATCTAGGAGGCGAGGATTTCGATCAACTCATCATCAATTGGCTCGTCGAAGAATTTCAGAAAGAGACGGAGATCGATTTGACGGGAGACCGTATGGCCCTTCAGCGGCTCAAAGAAGCTGCAGAAAAGGCCAAGTGCGAGCTGTCGAGTTCGACTCAGGCCGAGATCGTACTCCCCTTCATCTCCGCGAATCAGAGCGGTCCGAAGCACCTCAACACGGTTCTCAATCGGGCCACCTTCGAGAAGATGATCGATCCGCTACTGGAAAGAACCGCTGAGCCTTGCACCCGGGCCCTGAAGGACGCTGGGTTGTCTCCAAGCGATATCGATGAGGTGATTATCGTCGGCGGCCAAACTCGCACACCCAAGGTAGCCGAGATGGTGGCCAGGGTCTTTGGAAGGGAAGCGAGCCGCAGCGTCAATCCGGATGAAGTCGTCTCGATCGGTGCTGCTATACAAACCGGAATCCTGGAGGGCGAAGTCACAGACCTCGTTCTTCTCGACGTGACGCCTCACACTCTCGGTATCGAAACCAAGGACGGAACATTCACGCCGCTCATCGAAAGGAACTCGAGTATCCCGACGAAAAAAAGCCGTATCTTCACAACCGTCATTGACAATCAGACCAAGGTAGAAGTTCACGTTTTGCAGGGCGATAACGAGATGGCCGCCTACAACACTTCGTTGGGGCGTTTTCAGTTGACCGACATCGCTCCGGCCCCCAAAGGCGTCCCCCAAATCGAGGTTGCATTCGAGATCGATGTCAACGGCATCGTCAAAGTATCGGCTTTGGATCAAGCAACCGGCCGAGTGCAAAACATCACGGTCCGCGCCGCAAGCGGTCTCTCCGAGACGGAAGTCGACCGGATTCGACAGGAAACGGAAGGCGTCGCGCTGGCAGAAAAAAAAGACAAGGATACGGAGCGCATAGTCGGCCAACTACAAGGCTTGATTGGCAGCACTCAAAAAACTTTCGACCTGCTTTCTTCCAAGCTCACCGAAGAAGAGCGGGCTCAGGCGAGCGAAGCCCTTGGAGACGCCCAAAAAGCCAAGGGAGGGTCCCTCGACGAACTAAAAGCGGCTCTGGCACGTTTGGAGACGACCGCCGAGGCCTTGGGCCAAGCTATGCTTAGAGGTTAGCCTTCGTCTATGTGAAGGTTTTCTTTTCTACAACGAGTTTTCTCAATAATCTGCTTAGAGGAGTTATGCATTGGTTGTCGCCGGCAAACGAGACTACTACGAAATACTAGGCGTAGGCCGTTCATCGAACCCACAGGGGATCAAGAGCGCCTATCGCAAACTGGCCGTTAAGCTCCACCCCGATAAGAATCCGGGTAACAAGAACGCCGAGGAAGCTTTCAAAGAAGCCGCGGAGGCCTATAGCGTCTTGGGAGATCCTGACAAACGTTCCGTTTATGACCAATACGGTCACGCCGGCTTAAAAGGCGGACCACAGTTCAATCAGGAGATCTTCCAAGAATTCTCGGACATTTTCGGTGGTAGCATTTTTGAGGATTTTTTCAGATTTGGAGACATTTTCGGATCTGGACGACGTCGTAGTCGACCGCGCCGCGGTGCCGACTTGCGCTACGATCTTGGTATCAGCTTCGATGAAGCAGTCAAAGGAACCGAGACCCGTATCCGAATCCCTCGTACGGATACCTGTTCGTCCTGTGACGGCAGCGGTGTCGCCCAAGGAACCAAAAAAGAAATGTGCGCCACCTGCCAAGGGCAAGGACAAGTACGGTACCAACAGGGCTTCTTGGTGGTTTCTCGAACTTGCAGCCACTGTCAGGGGGCCGGACAGATCATTCCAA
>JAUVQL010000046.1 GCA_030598165.1 Acidobacteriota bacterium
CAATCAAGACGGCAACTCTGTTGAGTCGAGCAACGGAGCCTGCGACGAGTCCGAGGAGGGTATGAAGCCCCCAAAAAGGGGAGAAGCCAAAGAACACCCCTACGGCAAAAGCGAGGGAGGTCCGATGGGGCGATTCATCAAGTAGAAGGAGGCGCCGCAGAAAATCCCGAAGACTATTCTTCCGCCACTCTCGCATTTAGCGCACTTCATTCCTGAATTCTTGAATTCTTGAGTTCTTGAGTTCTTGAATTCGGCAGTGGCGCGCTCACGCCCCCCCTGGAGCGCGCTCCCGTTGAAAATGATCCCACCCTACCGAACTAACGACCCGTTCCGTTCCATCGCGTAGATGCAACTTGACCCCTTCATCTGGCTTGGTAACCACACCGATCCGAGTGACAATCTCACCTTGTCCACCTTGCCACTCCCCGAGCATTCGGTCATCACTTGCGGTAAACAGAAGCTCGTAATCCTCACCACCCGCCAGCGCCTGTTCCAAAGGCGGCCACCGTCTCACAGTCTCCCAGGCTAGAACCCCGGGGGGTATCGGTAAATCCGTCTCCTCGATTCGAGCACCTACCCCACTCTCTCGGCAAATTCGATTCAAATCTCGGCTCAAACCATCGGATAGATCGATACAAGAGCTCGCTAGGTTGTGTTCATTCAAGAAACGACCCAATTCGACCCTAGGCTCTGGATCCATGTGAGCCCGCAAACATATCTCAGCTAGCGGAACGGGCCCCTCACGAAGGTGCTGAGGGACGAGCAAGGCACCGGATGCTGATACCGCCATTCCCTCCTTGAGGAGGACCAAACCTTCCGCTGCCGCCCCCAGCTTACCCGACATATAAATCGAATCGCCCGGACGGGAGCCCCGTCGAGTCAGCATTCTACCGCCGAGGCTGGCACCCAAAATACTCACGTCGACTGTCATGGGGCCGGAGGATTGAGAAAGATTGCCCCCCACGAAGTCAATATCAAGTTCGCCGGTGCGTTCGATGATCCCGTCAAATACAGCGAGGAGTTCTTCGACTTCCGTCGCGACAGGAACGCAGATCGAGGCAAGGAGCCCTACGGGGCACCCCCCCATGGCGGCAATATCACTGGCGTTGACGGCCACCGCTTTTCGCCCGATGTAACGAGGCGGTAGCGTTTGACGGGTGAAGTGAACATTCTCGACGAGGACGTCCGTTGAGACGAGCGCCAGCTCGCCGGCCGGCAAAGCCAATGCAGCCGCGTCGTCTCCAATACCCAGCTTTACTCGAGGACCTGACAGAGGTACCCGTTCACGCAGCCTAGCTAGAAACCGGTCCTCACCGATATCGGCAAGCCTCATTTCGCATACTCAACGGCCCGCGTCTCCCGTATCACCGTTACCTTGATTTGTCCGGGGTATTGCAACTCGCTCTCTATCCTACGCGCAACGTCTTTCGATAACCACAGGGTCTCTTCGTCGCTGAGTTTTTCGGCTTCCACCATGACTCGAATCTCACGCCCAGCCTGAAGAGCAAAAGCCTTGGACACCCCCCCAAAGGAGTTGGCAATGGATTCCAGCCTCTCGAGCCGTTTCACATAAGATTCGAATAAATCACGACGAGCCCCGGGGCGCGAGGCGGATATGGCATCTGCCGCTTGAACGAGCATCGATTCTAGAGACCGAAATTCCCTGTCCATGTGATGAGCTTCCATGGCCCGAATGACCTCTTCAGACTCGTTGTGCTTGCGAAGAATATCGATCCCGAGCTGTAGGTGAGTACCTTCCATTTCTCGGTCAATAGCTTTGCCGATGTCGTGCAGTAGACCGGCTCTTACGGCGACATCGACGTCGGCGCCGCACTCTCGTGCAAGGAAACCGGAGAGGTAAGCGACTTCCTTTGAATGCAACAGGACGTTTTGTCCATAACTGGTGCGATACTTCAACCTCCCCAACATCTTGATGAGGTCTGGGTGAATATCGGGGATGCCCAGTTCGAGTGCTGCGGCTTCGCCTTCCTGTCGCATTTGCTCCTCGAGCTCGGCCTTCACACGCTCCACCATTTCTTCGATGCGCGCCGGATGGATTCTACCGTCCGTGATCAACCGTTCGATCGTCATTTTTGCAGTTTCACGCCGTACGGGATCGAAGCCCGATAGAATGATGGCTCCCGGAGTATCATCTACAATGAGGTCCACCCCCGTGGCCATCTCCAACGCCCGAATGTTCCTACCTTCACGACCGATAATCCGCCCCTTGAGATCGTCATTGGGGAGGTCGACGACTGATACCGTGGTCTCTGCCGCGTGATCAGCAGCGGAACGCTGGATAGCCTCTACGATATAGCGCCGAGCCAACGTCTGCGCTTGTTCTTTCGCCTCTTCGTCGATCCGGCGCATCGCATTCGCAGCCTCGCGTCGAGCATCCTGCTCCATACTTTTTATGAGTTGTTGCTTGGCCTCTTCGGCACTCAGCCCAGCTAAACGAGCTACCTTCCTCTTTTGTTCTTCGAGCAGCCTTTGCACCTCTTCCCGATCCTTCGCGACATCGGCCTCACGACCTTGAATTTGTTCCTCCCGCTCGCTCACATCCTTCTCCTTCGATGTGACGATGTCGGAACGCTGCTCCAATTTCAGTTCCTTCTGGGACAGGCGCTTTTCCAGCGAATTTAGCTCTCGGCGACGGTCTCGGGTCTGCTTTTCGAATTCGTTTCGCAGGTTGTAGGCCTTCTCTTTAGCTTCAAGAACGGCCTCCTTCTTTTGCGATGCAGCGTCCTTTTGCGCTTCTCTAAGGAGTCGGGCGGCCTCATCCTCCGCCTTGGACACTGTTTCAAGGGCACGCTTCCGCCCGAAGTACCAACTGACAGCGATTGCTACGACTATCAGTGCAACTGAAATAGTCGACGATACAAACGGTGACACCATCTATCTCCTTTTAACGGCCCTCACCTCCGATTTGTGTGGCTCGAACGTGGGCCGGAAAACCGTGTTTTTCCAGATGACCGTGTCCCTCTTTGACTCGAATCTGTCCTCTACCTGAAGTGCCAAGCCGGTCGAGTCAGAGTCCGTAGGCGAGCTACCGCTCGAATGGAGGAAGTAGAATGAGGGTTGGAGTTTGCAGCAGGTTTGGTGTATGGCCCCGCTTTGCCGTGTGGAGAGATCTATTTGAACCTAGATCGTAGGTGGGTCCGGCACACTTCCGAATCAGGCTTCCCCACTAGGAGGCTTGCGCACATCGAAAGCCGACAAACCCATTCAAATAGATGTTGGCTCAAAAACTTTTCTCCATCACGAACAAAGCAGGGCGACATCATAGTCTAATCTCGGTCCACCTTGGATTCAAGACGGTGCCACATCGGGCGGCGTCGTCCTCTCGTCATCCTTGAGAGCTTCCTCGAGTGCCTGGGCTAACTCTTCGGCTCTCGCTGCCACAAGCTCCTCAGAGTCCTTCATTTGTCGTTCCTGCTTGAAGGACTCGTCGGCGATATTGAGGGCTGCCAAAATGGCCACCTTCAATGAGTCGATGGCTCCGCTCGTCTCGGAGATAGCTTGCATTTTGCTATCGACGTAACGGGCCAACTCCTCGATGTACCCTTGTTCTTCCTCCCCCCGGACTTTGTACACCTGGCCAAAGATCTCGATCTGAATCAAGTTCGCTTCTAGCTTGTCGTTCATTGTGAGCTCTTTCACCAGGTCCCGGTTGGTTCCAGACTAATTTTATTCGAGGTGAGGGGTCGGTTTCAAGGGGCGAACGACCGGAGGTTCCGATTGGATAGAGTGAGCTGGAGCCCGCCACTTCAGAGGTCCAAGCCCTCGATTCGCTCGAGCAACTTGGACACTTTATCGCGCATGACGCGCCGTTCCCTTCGGAGACGCTTGACTTCGGCAACCAATTCCCGGTTTCCGGGATCGATTTCGGCGGCCTCCATGCCACTCGCCGGAACCGGCTCCTGCGAAACGGATTCCGCCGTTTGGAGGCGCTTCTCGACCTCCTCCAGTCGAGAGATTAGAGCTCGGTTCGACTCTCGGAGCCGGCCAATGAGCTCCTTGGCTTGATAAACCTTTCCGCCAAGATGGTCTAGTTGGTTAGCACGCTCTTCTGTGTCAGCCACGGCTTTGCCCCCTGTTCGAGGGATAGATCAGGAGATAGCAAGAACGCGTATGGTTACGCGACAGCTTTGCGGGCAACATCGGCTAGATGACGAAACGCCGCGTCGTCGTTAACGGCGATTTCCGATAGTTGTTTGCGGTTTAGACCGACACCCGCCTTCGACAGCCCATGTACAAACGTGCTGTAGGACATATCGCAAGCACGAGCCGCAGCTCCAATCCGAATGATCCAGAGCCGGCGAAAATCCCTCTTGCGAGCACGTCGATCACGGTACGCATAGCTCAGGGATTTATCCACGGACAATTTAGCTTGGCGATACAGTTTGCTCTTCGTCCCACGGTAACCTTTTGCAAGTTTCAGTATTTTCCGTCGGCGTTGTCTACGGTGTGTTCCTCTCTTCACTCTGGGCATTGATCATCTCCAACCCGTTGGCCCACGGCGCAACGGGAACATTTCGTTCTATCTACGAGTTTCTACCTCGCCGGTCGACTCGGTTCGGGCTCAACGCGGCAACAGCGGGGCGATGCGACGCATATCCGACTTGGATACGAGTGTGGACTTGCGAAGTCGACGTTTTCGTTTCCGAGTTTTCTTCGTCAGAATATGTCCGGAATAGGCATTACTGCGTTTGATCCTTCCACTCGCAGTCTTCCGGAAGCGTTTGGCGGCTCCTCGGTGTGACTTCATCTTGCTCTTCATGCTGACTTCTTCGACTCCTATATTCTCGAGAACTCGAGTTGCCGAGTTCTGAGTTGTTGAGTTCTTTTTGCTACGCTTCGGCTGTCGGAGCCTCCTGCTTCTCGGGCTTTGCCTTGTCGCCAATCCCTTTTTTGGGTGCGAATACTTGGTACATCTGGTTGCCTTCCATCCTGGTCCTGGATTCCACTGTTGCTAGTTCAACCAACTCAGACGCCAACCGATCCAAGATGCGATCCCCGAGCTCGCCACGTCGGCGCTCTCGACCTCGAAACATAATTGTGGTCTTGACCTTGTTTCCTTCATGTAAGAATCGCAGTATGTGATTCTTTTTGAACTGATAATCGTGCTCATCTATTTTGACCCGGAACTTGACCTCTTTGACTTGAATCTGCTTCTGGTGTTTCTTGGCCTCGTGCGCGCGCTTGTTCTTTTGATAAAGATATTTCCCATAATTCATGATCCGGCAGACTGGCGGCTTTGAATGAGCAACAATCTCCACCAGATCCAGATCTTTTTCCCGAGCAAGCTTGAGTGCATCCTCGGGCTTCATGATACCGACTTGAGATCCGTCTTCGCCTATCAGTCGGATCTCGGGAGCACGGATGCGTTCATTGATACGGTCTCGATTTCGACCACGATTTCTATCGCTTTGACTCCCTTTTTGAATAGTTCACCTCCAGAGCTTCAGGCCTAACATACGCCGACCGCGACCTTTGAGTCGAGGCGACCGATTCTCGCTATCATTATGCCGTACCCGGCAGTCAATGGTCCACTCTAGAAACCGCATCGGTGTCATGATTTGAGAGCGCGCGTTGCCACTAGCTCGTGAAGCTCAGTGACGAAATCCGAAAGAGGACTCGCGCCCCGGTCCCCTTCCGACCGACTCCTTACAGCCACACTCCCCGAGTCGACTTCCCGGTCTCCCACGACCAGCATGAAAGGGATCTTCTTGAGCTGTGCTTCGCGGATCTTATAGCCGGTCTTTTCGTTACGGTCATCCAGCTTGGCTCTAAAACCTTCATCCCGAAGGGTTTCTTTGACTTTCTGAGAGTAATCACGATGTCTCTCGGCGATGGGAATCACAACAACCTGCACCGGCGCCAACCAAACCGGAAAAGCCCCGGCGGTGTGCTCGATGAAAAGCGCCATGAATCGCTCCAAGGAACCGAGAATAGCGCGGTGGATGAGCACGGGCCGTTCCCGTCCACCGTCTTCCGACGCGTAATTGAGATTGAATTGCTCTGCTTGAAAAAAGTCCACCTGAATGGTTGCACACTGATGTGAGCGACCGAGAGCATCCTGGACGTGAAAGTCGATCTTTGGGCCATAGAAGGCTCCGTCTCCAGGATTCAGCTTGAAGTCTGTGCTGCGGCTCGCGAGAGCGTTCTCCAAGGCCTGTTCCGCCTTCTCCCACTGTTCGGCGGTTCCAATGGAGCCCTCGGGACGGGTCGACAGCTCGACGCGGAACTCTGAAAATCCCAACTCTCTGTAAACCTCGTAGACAAAGTCGATAAGATCGGCCACCTCGGATTCGACTTGAGCCAATGTGCAATAGATGTGGGAATCGTCCATCAAAAACGCCCGGACTCGGGTCAGTCCCGACAAGGCACCAGAACGCTCATTTCTGTGGCAAAGTCCAAATTCCGCAAGACGTAATGGAAGCTCCCGGTAGGAGCGCAAACTGCTTCGATAGACGATAGCCGCACCTGGGCAGTTCATGGGCTTGACGCCGAATCGTCTTCCTTCATCCTCGACAAAGAACATGTTCTCTTTGTAATGGTCGAGATGACCCGTCAAGCGCCAAAGTTCTTCATCCAAAATGAGAGGCGTTTTGATCTCGACATAGCCCTTGCGGTCGAGCTTTTCACGCATATAGTCGGTGAGAATGTTCACCACCCGAAGACCGTTGGGAAGCCAGAAAGCTTGGCCTGGCGCTTCGGACTCGAGGAGAAAGAGCTCGAGCTCTCTCCCGAGCTTTCGGTGATCCCGTCTCTTAGCCTCTTCGATGCGATGCAGGTGGTCGGCGAGCTGCTTCTTGTCGTAGAAACTCGTTGCGTAGATACGCTGCATCTGGTCGTTGCGTTCGTCACCCTTCCAGTAAGCGTTGGCGCTGTCCAGCACTTTGAGTGCTTTGATGCGTCCACTCGAGGGAATATGGGGTCCGTGGCAAA
>JAUVQL010000181.1 GCA_030598165.1 Acidobacteriota bacterium
AGACGAGGGGTCAGGGGTCCTCGGTTTGCTATGGACACGTGAAGACGGATACTGGCGTATCGTCTCCTACAAGTCGTTCCAGCAATAAAAAAAGACAGGGTGACTGTCCCCTTGGAGGACTGTCACCCTCACCTTATTGACAAGACGTTGAGTAGAGGACTGTCCCCGCGGCTTTAATTAGTGGACTGCCCCATCATCAACAACTTCTTAATCTCTTCTTCCAGCTTGACCTCGTCCCCCTCATCGAATCCCCTGTGATAGAAAATGATCCGCCCTTCACGGTCGTTGAGGTCGGCGTATTTGAGGTCGTGGTTTTTTGCCAGATCGTCTGCCAGATCAACGAACTCATCTGTCTTGCCGGTTTTGCCGTATAGCCCCGCGAGACGAAACAGTACTTTCTTCTTGACCTCCGCTTCCTCGGCCTTCTCGAGAACGTTGCGGATCAACTTTTCAGCGCGGTCGGGCTCCTTGATGTCATCGGCCAAGAGCTCAACCCCGAGCCCAAGGGCATAGTCGGTATTGCATAAGAATTGCTACATACGTATCTACGGATGTAGACATTTTCCGTCATTGAAGAAGAGGTTCTTCGCGTCATATGATGACGGTGATCTAAACGGGTCTCCACAAGGAGGGTGTTCATGAAGAGAAGCATTTCCCAGTTCACGTTGGTCGTAGCTGGTTTCGCGGTGACGGTCATCGTACCTCTCATGTTGTCGGCTCAAAGCGCTAGGTTCGATGAGTTTCCGAACGTGCAACCAAAAGCGGGTGAAATGGCGCCCGATTTTACGTTGAAGACCGTTGACGGTGAGGTGTTCCAGCTCAGTGAAGCCGTAGCCAAGCAACCCGTCGTTATCGAGTTTGGCTCTTATACGTGACCACCCTTCCGGCGGCGGGTCGCCGCTGTAGAAGAGGTTCGTGAGAAATTCCAGGACAAGGTGCTCTTCATCGTTCTCTATCAACGTGAGGCACATGCCGGCGAGAAGCGCGGCCGAATTGACTACTCCGACATCGAACAGCCCGAGAACTATGAAGCTCGTCTGGAATTAGCCAAGAAGTCCTGCAGCGAGCTAAAGATTGCCAGTAAGGTGGTGATCGACGATATGGACAACTCGGTCAGAGAAACCTATGGAAAACTGCCGAATAGCGCCTACTTCATCGAGAAAGGCGGCAAGATCCATTACAAGGAAGCTTGGGCTCGACCAGACGAGTGGGGACCGATATTGAAGAAGATGCTCGAGGACACAGAATAGCGAGGCAAGAACTCAAGAACTCAAGAATTCGAGAATTCGAGAATTCGAGAATAAAGAATAAGAACATATTTTCTTGAGTACTTGAGTACTTGAGTTCTAATACTGGGCGCTTGAGGTTATCTGTCAAGCGCCTTTGTCTTTAACAAGCCGAGGCCCAATCCAGCGGGGCGGGTTGGTCAGGAGTTTGAGAGCTTCTTCGGGAGCGACGGGCAGTGAGAAGAGCGCTCCTTGTGCATATTTGCAATTGAGCTTCTTGAGTTGAGCCAGCTGCAAAGACTCTTCTACTCCAACGGCTATTACATCCATCCGGAGACTCTCGGCGAGGTTGATGACCGTTCGGACCGTGATCTGGCTTTCGGCAGATTCCATGTCGCCGACGAAACGCCGGTCGATCTTCACACAATCGATCTTCAGACGATGGAGTTGACTCAAGGACGAGTAGCCGGTTCCAAACTCGTCCAGGTGAACGAACACACCGAGCGACTTCAGTTCCGACAAAATGCCGATCGCCGCTTCGACATTCCCCATGACCACGCTTTCCGGTATTTCCAAAGTTAGGTTCACCGGGGCAAGTTCACTGTCACGCAACGCCCACTCGATGTTCTCGAGGAGGTTCGGCGAATAGAACTGTTTGCTGGATAGGTTGATGCCCACCTTGAGCGAGGATAGGGCGTTACCTTCGCTTTGCCAATGTTTTATCTGGGTGCACGTTTTTCGAAGACCGGCCCATCCGATGGGCAAGATGAGGTCGGTCTCTTCAGCAACCGACAAGAACTCCGGAGCGGACAGCAGGCCGCGGTCAGGATGTTGCCAGCGCAGGAGAGCTTCGAATCCGACAATAGAGTCCGTGGCGACGGACACGATTGGCTGGTAATGAACCTTGAACTCCATCTTCTCAATCGCACTCCGCAAGTCCGTTTCCAGTTGGAGCCGAGCCATGACCTGAGCGTGCATCGTTTCATCGAAGACTTCGAACCGCGCTTTGCCTTGGACTTTGGCGCGGTACATTGCAATGTCTGCATCCCGAAGCACATCCTCGGGAGACTCGTAGCTGGATGATCCCATCGCGATGCCGATGCTGGTGGTGATGTAGATACGCCTCCCATCTATTTCATAGGGTGCGCGTAGCTCCTCGTTGACTCTTTCCGCGACGCTGGTGACGTCCGATTCACTCTGAATCCTGGTCAAAAGAACTGTGAACTCGTCGCCTCCTAGCCGAGAGACGATATCACCGGGTCGGATGCAAGCCTCGAGACGGCTTGCCACTGCTTGGAGCAGCTTGTCGCCGATAGCGTGGCCGAGGCTATCGTTGATCAGCTTGAATCGATCCAGGTCCAAGAAGAGTACCGCAAAGCTGATCCCTTCTCGGCGGAGGGCTCGGCGCTGGAGTCGGCCGAGGAGATCCATGAACATGGCCCGGTTAGGGAGCCCCGTCAGCGTGTCGTGTAGCGCATTGTGACGAAGTTGTTCTTCTGCTTCTTTCCGCTTGGTGATGTCGGACTGCGAACCAGCCATCCTGGTTGCCTTACCACTGTCGTCTCGAAATGCCAAAGCCCGGCAGAGCACCCAAAGGTAGTTGCCGTCTCGGTGTCGTATCCGGTGCTCGCATTCGAAATGCTCGGTCTCTCCGCTGAGATGTTGTTGAAGCTCTCGCTCGACTCTCTCCCGGTCATTGGGGTGGATGAGTCGATACCAGTCTTCTATTTGCGTACCTACATCCTGCTCCGTCCAACCGAGCATCTCTTTCCAACGAAAGGAGAAGTCGATGAAATTGCGGTCGATGTTCCAATCCCAAAGGCCGTCCTTTGCCCCGCGAGCTGCCAAGGCGTAGCGTTTTTCGCTTTCTCGGAGATTTTCCTCCGCTCTTTGGCGTTCGGTAGCAATCTTGGTGAGGCAAGTTGCCGTCTCGATGATCTTGAGCTCGTATGGGGAGGGTTTCCGAGGTTTTTCGGAATAAACCGCGATCGTACCCAAAACGTCGCCCTTTTGTGAGAAGAAGGGCGTGGACCAGCAAGCGTGAAGTCCATGCTCCGTTCGTATCCAATCGCTCTGGGCGGACCAAACCGGATCAGAAGCGATGTCGGAAGAGATGACCTGTGTCTTTCGATGAACGGCTGCGGCACAAGCCCACCCCGATGGCCCGAGCTCGAGCGCCTCGAGGTGCTCAATGAAGCTCGATGGTAAGCTAGGAGCTGCACCGAGACGGAGCCGGTTCACCGAAGTGTCCATCAACAGGATTGCGCAGTGAACCTCGTCGGATTCTTCCTCGACGAAGCCTGCTATCTCATCGAAGAGCCCTTCGTAGCTCGAGCCCCTGGCGATTGTCTCTAGCAATCGATTTTCTTTTTCAAGGCAAGAAATCACCTGTTTGCGAAAGGTGATGTTTCGACAGTTGACAACAATACCGTCCACCGCTCGGTTACCTTGAAGATTTTTTCCTGTTGCTTCCAGGTGACACCAAGAGCCCGTCCGGTGCTGGAAGCGGAATTCTACGGCGGATTCGTCCTGGGGGGCTACGTTTTCTCGGAAGGTCGTCCGCACCGTGGTGAGATCGTCTGGATGAATGAGGTCAAAGACATTTCTGCCGACGAGCTCTTTGCTGTCGTAACCGAGCATGCTTTGGACAGATGGGCTCGCATACAGGATTTCACCCCGGGGACTCAAGACCGTACAGATGTCCTGAGAGTG
>JAUVQL010000030.1 GCA_030598165.1 Acidobacteriota bacterium
CCTACTGCAGCGGGTACCTAGGTTCCTCGCCTTGTATGACACGCAAGCGTACCGAAGCTATTGGGACGTTTGTACGGTGGATTATATGCCGTAGGCGGGTTGGCTTGCTGGCTTCCGGTCAAGCGAGTTGGTCGAGCGCCCAGTGGATTTCCAGCCGGACCTCTTCGACGTCTTCGACGGATAGACGTTTTCTGAGGGCATCTGGTGACTGACGCTGTTTCAGATTTCCTAGAGCCCAGGCGACATGTTCTCGAACCAGAGGCTCCAGGTGATCCAAGGCGACAACGAGGTCCGGAACGACACGGGGGTCCTTGGAATTGCCGAGTGCAACGGCTACGTTGCGCAGAAAGCCGGCGTAACGGGCTCGACGTGTCGCGCTGCGGCGCGTCGCTGCTTGGAATTCTTCGAGGCTCATCTTCAGCATCGATACCAAGTCCATTGAGGCAAGTGGTTCCCTTGGGAAGAATCGAGCCTCTTCGCTCTTTTTCGCAAAGCGGTTCCATGGGCAGACGTCCTGGCAATCATCACAACCGTAGATCCGATTGCCGATGGCTGGCCTCAACTCTCGTGGGATGGAATTTCTCAGCTCGATGGTGAGATAGGAAATGCAGAGGCGGCTGTCGACCACATAGGGCTCGACGATGGCGTTGGTTGGACAGGCTGCGATGCACCGGCTACAGCTTCCACAGTAGTTTTGTTCGGGCACGTCGAGAGGTAAACCGACTGGAACGAGAATCTCGCCGAGGAAAAACCACGAGCTTCCCCGGCGGGAAATGAGGTTCGAGTGTTTTCCGAGCCATCCGAGCCCTGCTGCTGCTGCATAGCTCTTCTCGAGCAGAGGACCAGTGTCGACGTAGAGTTTTGATTTGAGGTCATATTTGTCTTCAATGAACCGGCAGAGCTCTCCGAGCTTGCCCTCCATGACACGATGGTAATCTTCACCTCGGGCGTAACTTGACACAACTCCTCGGTTGGAATCGCTCTCTTCAGGGGCTCCTTGATAGTAGTTCAAGGCACAGCAAATGACAGTTTTTGGCGCGGCGTGACTGCGACCAGCATCGCTTCGTCGGCCGGGGTCTCGCGCCATCCAGCGCATCTCGCCTTCGTAGCCTCGTTCGAGCCATCTTTCGAGCCGCGGAGTTTCGCGAGGCAGTTGAGTGGGCGCGAAGCCCACTTTGTCGAAGCCGATCTCTAGCCCTCTGGAGCGGATGAGCCTCTTGAGAAGCACAGCTTCATCGTGGGTCAGTCGTATGGCATCAGAGCTCACGAGCAAGTCTTTTCGTGTGGACTTCAATCAACGGTAGAATATCGACTTCGGACCATCAGCTGCAAGGGAAAGTATGCAAGAACTAGGTGCACTCATCGCTACATTGAATACGTTGAAAGTGGGGGAATTGGGGGCTGTTCGGGATCAGCTCTTGGAGGTGCGGACAGAGTTGGAGCGTCGCGATCTCGCGGAGCTAGTGTCCAAGCTCGACGAGTGCCGCGCCGCTCTCGGCAGCGGGGATCTGAAGAGCTTCCGCCGTCTTAAAGAGACCATCGTGAGTCGTCTTGGGCACCTTCGGTGACGGGATCTTGGAGCTTGGTGCGCCAAACCACGTTCCACTCGCGCGGCAAGCGGGCTGCGGTACGAGCAAGCTCTTGTTCAATGGCCTCGATGGCGATATCACAGGTGCTGTCCGGCTTGTGGGAACGAAGGTTGGAAAGTCGTTCCTTGAGCTCTTCGATCCGTTTCCAGATCGATCGGTTCATGATCCACCTCTCTACTTCCAGATTAGCAAGATATGTGCCACGACCGCCAGACAACAAGTGACGAGTATTTAACAAGATAGCATCTTTTCCCCTTTGTTCGCTGTGGGGAAAGAACAGTGAAAATGTCACATCCTGGCGACAGATGAGGTAATTAAGGGGAGTCCGTGCAATGGAATATCGCCAACCGAAACTGACGGTCGATGTGATCATCGAAACGGGTGAGCGGCGAGATCTTGTTCTCATTCGCCGCAAGAATCCTCCCCACGGTTGGGCGCTGCCTGGAGGGTTCGTCGACGTCGGAGAAACCGTGGAAAGGGCGGCTCGGCGAGAAGCCTTAGAAGAAACCTCCCTTCACGTCGAGCTCGAACGTCAGTTCCATGTTTATTCTGATCCTCGTCGCGACCCACGTGGGCATACCGTTTCGGTGGTTTTCATCGGCCGAGCGGCCGAGGAACCACGAGGAGCCGATGACGCAGCGGAAGCAAGGGCCTTTCCAAGGGATGATCTGCCGGACTCTCTCGCCTTCGATCATGGCCAAATTCTGGAGGACTACCTTCGAGGACTCTACTAAAAGCTCCAGTTTTGACAGCCAGAGCGCCGTGCTGCTATAGTTCAAATACCCCAGCGTTAACCAATAGTTCCCACGAGTGTTTGTCATGCGCATGGACTTGCAGGCGCACAAGGGCGGGGCGTCGAATACATCGAAGCGTTCATCCTCTCGAGGCGCGCAGAAGCGCGGTGAAGTGAACCGCCGACTGTCAAAGAGCGGCCCGCTTTCCGGTCCGCTCTCCAAAACCAGGGACCAGGCCGCGTTCAAATACCTCTTTCGCGAGACCTCCCTGGAGTCGATCCAGCAGTGCCTGGAAAGCATACGCGACCAAGAGATGGTTGAGTTCTTAGAGGAAGGCATCCTGAAGATCGCGACCATTATGTCGTCCGAGGCCTTTACCGGTTTGGAGCGCTGCCGCCGGGAGTTGAAATCGTTACTTCCTCGCGTGCATGAAGAAGCTACAAATGCGAGGCGTATCTATGATCGCCACGTGGAGACACTGGGCCAACTCACTTTTGCCCTCGGTAGACGCTTGGACCAATACGAAGAGTTTCTCTCGAAATGTCCCTTCACGGGGAGCGCAGAGCAGCTACGGGGCCTTTATGGACAGAAAGCTCGCGACATTGGCGGGGACGTGCACTTTCTCCGCCAGGAGCTGAATCATTGGGTGAAGAAATTCGTGCCGATTCGCGGAGAGCTGCCCGAGGGTGAAGATGGGCGCCTGTTTCTCGAAGGGCGAATCAGTGCGGTGGTGGATGATCTGGGTCTCAGGTTGAAGGAGGTCCAGGAGGTTTTGAGCACCGCTATTCACAACCAACTTTGTGTCTTTGACGGGACACTGACCCGCAGCAGGCTATTCAAGAAGGACATCGAGAACTTCATGGATATCGACCACCTGTTGAGCTGGATCACCGAGCTGTTGTCTCGCGTCAAGGAGTATGACGCGGAGCGTCACCCGGAGCAGCTCCAGATCATTAAAACACTCCTCCGCGATTTCCGTCCTGAGAAGTTTCCCGCGTTGTCCGGCGTAAGAGAGTCGGATCAAGTCATGTTCTCCAAGTTCATTCCTCAAGTTCTGCATTATAAGCAGGGTAAAAAGCAACAGGGAGACGACCCGATGCATGTCTTTCTGTTGCTCTTGGGAGACCTGGTCCGCAACCTGAAACAAGCGGGGGCCGAAGCTTCGCCGTTGGATCCTGATTTTTAGCAAGAAATCAGGAATTCAAGAAATCAAGAAATCAGGAATAGTACTGCTGTGCCCTTTGCATCTGTCGGGCTGGGGGACTACGATCCGGCACCGAAAAAGGGAGGTTCCGAGTATGTACGGCAAAGCGCGCGAGTTGATCAACGAGACCTTGGAAGAGATCCAAAAAGCGGGTCTCTACAAAGAAGAACGCGTCATTCTTTCCCCTCAGGGGGCCACGATCCAAGTAAAGGCCGATGAAGTCCTGAACTTCTGTGCTAACAATTATCTCGGTCTTTCCGGCCATCCCGAAATCGTTGCCGCCGCACACGCCGGCCTGGATAATAGGGGTTTTGGCCTGTCATCGGTTCGCTTTATCTGCGGAACTCAAGATCTCCACAAGCAACTCGAACAGAAGATCGCCGACTTCCTTGGGACGGATGACACCATCCTCTACACATCCTGTTTCGACGCTAACGGTGGTCTCTTCGAGACGGTTTTGTCAGAAGAGGATGCGATTATCAGCGATGAGCTGAACCACGCCAGCATCATCGATGGGGTTCGGCTCTCAAAGGCTGAGCGCTTTCGGTACAAAAATGCCGATATGTCGGACCTGGAAGACAAGTTGAAAGAAGCACAAGAAGCCCGAATACGCATGATCGCTACTGATGGAGTCTTCAGTATGGATGGGACCTACGCCCCCGTAGACAAAATCTGTGATCTTGCGGAGCGCTACGATGCATTGGTCATGGTCGATGACTCTCATGCCACTGGTTTCGTTGGCAAGACGGGTAGGGGGACGCCCGAGCTCTGCGGAGTGCAGGACCGAGTAGACATCATCACCTCGACTTTGGGGAAAGCTCTAGGAGGAGCCTCGGGGGGATTTACGACAGGTCGCAAAGAGATCATTTCTCTTCTACGTCAAAGGAGTCGCCCGTATCTCTTCTCTAATACCGTAGCGCCTTCCATCGTGGCGGCGGGCATCAAGGTTTTGGATCTTCTCGGCGCGACGACTGAACTCCGCGATCGCCTCGAAGAAAACACCCTTTACTTCCGGAAGGAGATGACGGGCCGAGGGTTCCAAATCAAGGAAGGGACCCACCCCATCGTGCCTATTATGTTGGGAGATGCACGATTGGCACAAGATATGGCTCGTGCCTCGCTCGATGAAGGTATTTACGTTATTGGATTCAGCTTTCCCGTGGTGCCGAAGGGGAAGGCGCGTATCCGCGTCCAGATTTCCGCCGCCCACGAGCGTGAGCACATCGACCGCGCCATCGAAGCCTTCACCAAAGTAGCAAAGAGTATGGGAGTCATTGAATAGTACCCAAGTACTCGAGTACTCAAGTACTCGAGAATAAGACCTGGCTAAGTCTTTATTCTTGAGTTCTCGAGTACTGAGTTCTTGAGTACTACGGATGGGCGTCGTCCTCATCTTCCTGGGACGACGCCCATCATTATTAATTTGCTACTTCCGTATATTCGGCATCGACGACATCCCCGTCCTGCGGTGGGGGTGAGTCACCTGTGGCGTGGCCGTTTGTCGGGCCGCTATGGCTGGCTTCCGCCGCCGATTGTTGATAAAGCACTTCGGCCAGTTTGTGAGAGGCTTGGGTGACGCGCTCCTCGGCCTGCTTCATACGTGCAATGTCCGCGTTTTCATCCGCGAGAACGCTCTTCGCTTCTGAAATTGCGCTCTCGAGCTCGCTCGTTGCTGCACTGTCAAGCTTGTCGCGATTTTCGTTGAGATTGCGCTCCGTGGAGAACATCAAGGTGTCCAGTCGATTGTGAGCTTCAATCTTTTCACGGTTCCGCCGATCTTCATCCTTGTGTTGTTCTGCCTCTTGAACCATGCGGTTGACTTCCTCTTGAGCTAGGCCGCTGGAGCTCGTGATGGTGATCGCCTGTTCCTTGCCCGTCGCCCGGTCCTTGGCTGAAACGTTGACGATGCCGTTGGCATCAATATCGAAGCTTACTTCGATTTGCGGCACACCACGGGGAGCAGAGGGTATTCCCAACAGATGAAACTTGCCCAAGGTGCGGCTATCACGAGCCATCTCACGCTCGCCTTGTAGTACGTGGACCTCGACGCTCGTCTGGTTGTCGGCAGCGGTCGAGAAGATCTCGCTCTTCCTGACGGGAATGGTCGTGTTGCGTTCGATGAGCTTGGTAGAAACTCCTCCCAACGTTTCGATACCGAGCGACAGTGGCGTCACGTCCAAAAGCAAGACATCTTTGACGTCTCCAGTAAGAACACCCGCCTGGATGGCAGCACCGTAGGAGACTACTTCATCAGGATTGACACCTTTGTGAGGCTCCTTTCCGAAGAGATCTTGCACCAGTTGCTGAACCTTCGGAATTCGAGTCGTGCCGCCAACCAGCACGACCTGATCTACTTGGTTCGGCTCGAGTCCTGCGTCTTTCAGTGCCGTGCGGCAGGGTTCGAGACTGCGCTCCAGCAGGTCCGTAACCAGTTGCTCGATTTTCGATCGCGTGAGTTTCATCGACAAGTGTTGTGGCCCTGAGGCATCTGCGGTAATGAAGGGGAGATTGATCTCGGTCTCTTGAGCCGTTGAGAGCTCGATCTTGGCTTTTTCTGCGGCTTCTTTGAGACGCTGCAAAGCCATGTTGTCCTTGGACAAATCGATCCCTTGCTCGCGTCGGAACTCCTCGATGATCCATTCGATAACCCGCTGATCAAGGTTGTCACCACCGAGATGAGTATCTCCATTCGTAGCTTTGACTTCGATCACGCCTTCGCCAACTTCCAGGATGGAGATGTCGAACGTGCCTCCACCGAAGTCAAAGACGGCAATGATCTCCTCATTCTTCTTGTCCAGCCCGTAAGCTAAAGCGGCTGCGGTAGGCTCGTTGATGATCCTGAGGACGTTGAGTCCGGCGATCGTGCCGGCATCTTTCGTCGCTTGCCGCTGGCTATCATTGAAATGAGCTGGAACGGTGATCACGGCATCTGTAATTTTTTCTCCCAGATAATCCTCCGCCGATTGTTTCAGCTTCTGGAGGACCATGGCTGATACTTCGGGTGGTGAGTACTTTTTTCCGCGAATCTCGATTTGTACATCTGCCTTGGGTCCTTTGACGACTGAGTAGGGGACCATCTGTATCTCCTCCGCCACCTCGTCGTAGCGTCGACCCATGAAGCGTTTGATGGAGTAGACGGTCGCCTCCGGATTGGTGACGGCCTGGCGGCGAGCCACTTGGCCTACAAGTCGATCCCCGTCACTCCCAAAGCCGACGACACTCGGTGTGATTCGGCCCCCCTCGGAATTGACGATGACCTTCGGTTGCCCCGCTTCCATAATTGAGACCACGGAGTTCGTGGTTCCCAAGTCGATTCCTATTGTTTTGCTCATCTTTTCCTCCAATTTATGGGGTCAGGCATGAATAGGTGAAACCTTTGTGGAAATCTTTGAGCTTCAACTTTTGACGCCTTCCCCTTTCATGATCTGCGCTATATCCCATGCAGTACTAAATATAATATCTTATTCTTCCAATGTCAAGTTAATTGACATTATTGTTATCATATATTATATTGTCAATAGCTCATACTTGTTTGGAGGGTTTGCCTATGGATATCAATCGTTTGACCGAAAAATCCCAACAGGCGGTGGCCCAAGCTCAGTCCTTGGCCACTCGGCTCGGGCACCAACAAATCGACATTGAGCACCTTCTCGCGGCACTGCTGCAGCAAGAGGGTGGATTGGTCAGCAAGGTACTTTCCCGGATGGAAGTGCCGGTTCCTGAACTGAGCCGACGCTTGGAGAGTTATCTCGACAAGCTCCCGTCCGTTCAAGGACCTGGAGCGGGTTCACCCTATTTGTCGCCGAGGCTTCACCAAATTCTCGAGAACGCCGTCCAAGAAGCCGAAAAGCTCAAGGACGACTACGTTAGTGTGGAGCATATCCTCCTAGCTATGATCGGCGCAGGGGAAGAGGCCGGTCGAGCTCTGAAGGAATACGGCGTCTCGCGGCAGAAGCTGCTTGAAATCCTAAAGGATGTTCGTGGAAGTCAACGAGTCACGTCTCAGACCCCGGAGTCCACCTACGAACCTCTGGAGCAGTATGGCCGCGACCTGACCCAGCTCGCCGCCCAAAACAAACTCGATCCGGTCATCGGGCGCGACGACGAGATTCGCCGGATTATCCAGATTTTGTCGAGGCGCACCAAGAACAACCCCGTGTTGATTGGGGAGCCGGGTGTGGGGAAAACCGCCGTTGCAGAGGGGCTCGCTGCGCGTATCGTGCGAGGCGACGTTCCTGAGGGGTTGAAGAATCGGCGCGTTGTCGCGCTGGATATGGGGGCGTTGATTGCGGGTGCCAAGTACCGAGGAGAGTTCGAAGAGCGACTGAAGGCGGTCTTGAAGGCGGTTCAGGAATCCGAAGGCCAAATCATCCTCTTTATTGATGAGCTACACAATGTCGTGGGGGCCGGACGCTCAGAAGGGGCTCCTATGGATGCGGGTAACTTGCTCAAGCCGATGTTAGCCCGCGGTGAGCTTCATTGTATCGGTGCCACGACACTCGATGAGTACCGAAAGCACATCGAAAAGGACGCGGCTCTCGAGCGCAGATTCCAAACGGTACTGGTTGACGAGCCCACCGTGGAGGACACGATCTCGATTTTGCGGGGACTCAAGGAAAGATACGAACTGCACCATGGTGTCCGCATCAAAGATACGGCTATTGTTGCGGCAGCCACGCTTTCCCATCGTTACATCTCCGATCGGTACCTGCCAGATAAGGCCATTGACCTGGTCGACGAAGCGGCGGCGCGGCTCAGAACCGAGATCGATAGCGTTCCCACGGAGCTCGATGAAGTGCAACGACGGATCATGCAGCTCGAGATCGAAAAACAAGCACTCAAAAAGGAGAAGGACAAAGCGTCCAAGGAGCGTTTGGCCGGAATCAAGAAGGCGCTTGCTGAGCTCCAGCCTCAAGCGGATTCGCTGAGTATGCAGTGGCAGAAGGACAAGGAAGCCATAGCAGGTATTCGAAATCTCAGAAAGCAGATCGAGGATACCAAGGTC
>JAUVQL010000176.1 GCA_030598165.1 Acidobacteriota bacterium
GAAACCACTTCAATACTAGCAGAACATCTTATGGTCGAGAAGTGCAAAAGTGGGCTAGAGCGGCAAATTCATCGACGGTAAGCGTCTCCGCCCGACGAGAAGGTTCGATCCCCAGATCTTCCAATGCCGACCGAAGGGTGTTCGGATCTAGCAGGGGAGAGCTCAAGTGTTTGATATTGTTGGAAATAGTCTTCCGGCGGTGTGCGAAGAGAGACTTCACAATGGCTTCGAAGACCTTGGGCTCGCGAACGTTAGTCTCGTCCTTTCCGAGAGGATCGAAGTGTACCATGGCGGAATGAACCTTAGGGCGAGGACGAAAGGCGTTGGGGGGAATGCCAAACAAGATCCTGGGTCGTGTCGCTTGTTGAGTCATGACCGACAAGAATCCGTAAGCTTTGGTGCCGGGCCGAGCGACCAAACGCTCCGCCACCTCTTGTTGGAACATCAAAGTAAAATCGATGAATGAGTTACGCTCGGCGAGGAGCTTCAAGAGAATGGGCGAAGCCACTGAGTAGGGAAGATTACCGACCACGCGGATTCGCGATGCTTGGTGTTCCGCCAATAGTGTCGAAAGCTCTACGGATAGGAAGTCCTTCTCGATGACTTCCCAAGGAACCAGTTGCTCAATGCTAAGCGACTGGCGGAGACGTTGGGCCAGAGCCGTTTCGGGCTCGAATGCCAGGATACGTGACGGGTTTGCTTGGGTGAGTGGAATGGTCAGCTGCCCAGAGCCGGCTCCGATCTCGATCAGTGTGTCTTGGCTCGTCACCTTGATGGCGGAGACGATTTTTGAGATGAAAGCTCGGTCTTTGAGGAAACTTTGGCCCTTCTGGCGGCTCGGGTGGAAAACGCCATTCGAGCCCGTAGATCTCAGCATAATAAGAGGATATCACGCTCGAACCACCTTAGATTGGCTTGACTTGCGAAAGAGGCATTGGTATTTTGTCTTGCACCATCGAGCAAGGAGCGGGAGGTACGAATGAGCCACAAGTTGGATACGTTTAATGACAGTACGTGGGAACTGGATGTACTTCAATCAGCGAAGCCGGTGTTGGTCGACTTCTGGGCTGAGTGGTGCCAACCTTGTCGCGTCTTAGCGCCGACCATCCAAGCTCTAGCGGAAGAATATGGTGACAAGGCCAAGATCGGGAAACTCAACGTGGACGAAAATAGTGCAGTTTCCGAAAAATACCGCATAAGAGGTATTCCAACAGTGCTCCTTTTCAAGAACGGAGAAGTGAAGGAGCAAGTCGTTGGCTTGACATCAAAGGACAATCTTTCCCGGCTCATCGAAAAGCATCTGGATTGATCCATCTGACGAAGGGAATCGATCCTTCCATTTATTCTTTCTTTTCTGAATCACGGAGGCGTAATGAGTGGCAATAGTGCATCAGAGGCTAGGCATACTCGTGTGTTGATTGTTGGCAGTGGGCCGGCGGGATATACCGCGGCAATTTATGCGGCTCGGGCGGACCTGCGCCCCATCGTCGTTGCGGGCTCTGGAATGGACGCCGACATTGGTGTCCCCGGTGGCCAATTGATGCTCACAACGGATGTAGAGAATTTTCCGGGCTATCCAGACGGGGTCACCGGACCCGAAATGATGGAACATCTTCAAAAGCAAGCGGAGAGATTTGGGTCCGAGGTGGTTTTTGCTGACGCCACGAGAATCGATCTGTCCAATCGTCCTTTCACCGTCGAAACAGGACAAGGAACATTCACCGGTGACGCTCTTATCGTTGCAACGGGGGCCAAGGCAAACTGGCTGGGAATCGAATCAGAGAAGCGTCTCCAGAATAGAGGCGTCTCAGCCTGTGCCACATGTGACGGCGCCCTCTATCGCGATAAATCCATCTCGGTCGTGGGGGGAGGCGACAGTGCGCTCGAGGAATCCCTGTTTCTCACTCGCTTTGGTAGCAAGGTCACCATCATTCATAGAAGGGACCAGCTACGTGGATCGAAGATCATGCAAGAGCGAGCCTTTTCAAACGAAAAGATCGAGTTTCTCTGGAATCATGTTGTCGTCGAGGTTCTCGGCGAGGATGAAGTGACGGGCCTCAAAGTCAAGAACGTCAAGACCGGTGAAGAATCGGAGATCGCCGTGGGAGCGATGTTCGTTGCCATTGGGCATACCCCGAATACAGAGGTGTTCAAGGGACAGCTCGAACTGGATGAGAAAAGCTACATCCGTGTGGAGAGCTGGAACACCTATACATCGGTAGAGGGAGTATTTGCGTGCGGAGATGTGATGGACCGCGTCTACCGTCAAGCGATCACTGCTTCTGGAACAGGGTGTCTGGCAGCTATCGATGCCGAGCGCTGGTTAGCGGAAAAGGAATAGGTGTGCGGAGAGCCAAGCCATGAAAAAATCAATGACCATATTGGGTGTGCTCCTTTTGGCCATGGCCGTACCTCGATGGGCTGCGCCCAGGCAAGGCATCATTGGTGAAGAAGGTTTCAACTTCGAGTTGAAGGACGTGAATGGTAAGACGGTCAAAAGGAGCGACTTCAAAGGTAAAGTCGTCGTTCTCGATTTTTGGGCTGTTTGGTGTGGTCCGTGTCAGCTTACGCTTCCTCTCCTTCAAAGCTTGGCAGACAAATACCGTTCGGAGGGATTGGAAGTCGTAGGGCTTCACGTTGACGACCGGGTGCCCCCGGTCGAAGAGGTCAAGGGTTACCTCGAGGCCCGAAAAGTGAGCTACACAAATCTTCTCAGTAGTTATCAAGTGGATGAGGCCTATTATGTTTACGCGATGCCAACTAGCTACATCCTGGATCGGAAAGGTAAGGTCGTTAAGCAGCACGTGGGTTTCGGCCGAGATACACCCGAAAAACTCGAAAAAGAGTTGAGAGAAGTACTTGGGTTGAAGTAAGTCGTGTCCTTTGAGAATGGAGACACACCATGATGCCGACGGAAAATGTGTATCGAAAGCTTCAAAAGCACTTGGACAAAATGCCCGTGGCTTTCCCGGCAACAGAGTCGGGGGTCGAGATTCGTATCCTAAAGCGACTCTTTACTCCCGAGGAGGCTGAGATTGCCCTCGCTTTGAGTGCCTTGCCCGAGCCGGTTGATCGCATCCATCCTCGCTTGAAACGGATGGGCATTGCGATAGAAGAGCTCGAACGTGTCCTCGATGGTTTGGTCACAAAGGGCTCGATCACCGGAGGGAAGAAGCGCTATAGCAAGGCGATGCTGGTCATCGGAATGTACGAGTATCAGGTGGACAAAATCACGGGCGGCCTGCAAAAGGACTTCAATCAGTATATGGAGGAGGGTCTCGCGAAAGAGGTCCTTGGCGCAAAAACGTCTCAGATGCGGACTATCCCTATCAATGAGACCGTGACCTTCGAAAGGAGTGTGAGCTCATTCGACAATGTCCGGGAGTTCATTAAAAGCTCTGATGGACCATTTGCCGCCCGCAATTGTGTTTGTCGGCAGGGGATGGACGCGCTCGACCAGCCCTGCAAGCAAACCGATTTGCGCCGTGTCTGCTTGATGTTGAATGGTGCAGCCAAGGCCTCTGTTGATGGTGGACTAGCAAAACCCTTGACACGGGAGGAGACCTTCAAGTTACTCGACCAAGCCGAAGAAGTCGGGATGATCCTGCAGCCCGAGAACACCCAAGAGCCGAACTACATCTGTCTGTGCTGCGGATGTTGTTGTGGCGTTCTGACGAGTGCCAAGCTTTTCCCCAAGCCAGCGGAGTATTTTCACAACAATTACCATGCCGTCGTCGATCCGGAGCTTTGTACCGAGTGCGGGACTTGTGAAGACCGGTGCCAGATGGAGGCCATAGGCCCTGCCGACGGCCACTCCGAAGTAGACCTCGAACGATGCATCGGTTGTGGGATGTGTGTCGTCACATGCCCTTCCGACGCCGTTGGGCTCGAGAAAAAAGAGGAGGAAACAGTTCCTCCGGAGACGACGAAACACCTTTACCGGCAGATTATGAAAGAGAGGTTCGGGGTTCTGGGGATGTTGAAGATCGCGGGTAAAGCAGCGTTAGGCAGGAAGATATAAGAAGCCGCAAATGAACGCGAATTA
>JAUVQL010000123.1 GCA_030598165.1 Acidobacteriota bacterium
AATCAGCTCGAGGCAACGACACAAACTATGGAGAGGCGCAAGGCGACCAAGGAGACACTCCTCGGTGAGATCCACGATCGGCGCGAGATGGCGCAAACTTTGATGTTCGAGCTGGAGGAGGCTCGCGAAAAACTAGAAGGACTCATGACCCGGCTCGCCAGGGGCGAGCTCCCGAGCGAAGGTCCGGTCTTTCTGCCCATCCGGCTGTTCCGGGGGGAGCTGGACTGGCCGGTCGAGGGGAAGGTGTCCACCCATTTCGGAAAGCAGTTCCACCCCCGGTTCCGCACCGTAACCGTGCAGAACGGAATCGAGATCGAGGCGCCTTCTCTCGCTCCCGTATGGGCGGTCTACGATGGTCACGTCGTTTTCGCATCCTGGTTCCAGGGCTACGGCAAGCTCCTCATCATCGGGCACCCTGGAAACGTCTACAGCCTCTATGGTCATCTTTCGGACATAAAAGTGAAGGAAGGTGACATCGTTAATCGTGATGAGGAGGTGGGTTGGGTGGGGGACACAGGTTCACTCTCCGGTCCCAGCCTTTATTTCGAGGTTCGTGAGGATGGACAACCCGTGGATCCCGAAGCGTGGCTGACTGAGTTTTCGAGATCCAAATCAAGACGCGTAACGGACGGTTCTTGACGGTCCGTGGTCGTAACGTCACAATAGAAAGAGGCCTGGGCCTCACTGGAAGAATCCGTATTAGGTGCTTCCGAGCTGGGACATTCCAGCATGCGCCTCTCGTCGAGGCTAAGTCCTTATATTTTGCTCCTTTGGAGGCTTGTACACTATGAAGAGGATCCGCGCCCGGTATGTGTTGGTCGTAGCTTCCCTCCCCTTCGTCCTTTACGCCATCATGGGTGGCTTTCTTGGACGAGCCCTGGCGAAGGAGGATGCTTATCGTTATCTCGCCGTATTCCAGGATGTGGTGACCTTGCTCGTCAATAACTACGTCGAGCCCGTGGAGATGGACACCGTCATGGACGGGGCTATTCGCGGGATGATGGATGCTCTCGATCCGGATAGCTGCTACCTGACTCCCGAGCAGTACGAGGCGTTCCAGAAACCGGCAGGAAACGAGGAAGCGGGTATCGGGGTCGAAGTGGCTAAGCGCTACTATCTCGAGGTCGTAGCGGTTTTGCCGGGTTCACCAGCCGAGAAGGCGGGGCTCAAGCCCCGGGATCTTCTCAAGTCGGTGGATGGAGTGAACACGCGCGAGACCCATGTCATCGCGGGCGAGTCACTTCTCCGGGGACCGGCCGGCTCCAAGGTCAAGCTCATGGTTATCCGAGGTCGACAGCCCGAGCCCGACGAGTACACGGTGGTACGGGAGGCGAATCCTACACCACCTGTAGCATACAAGATGCTGCCCGACTCCACGGGCTACATTCGTATCGCCTCTTTCCGTAAGAATGTTGCCGAAGACGTCGCCCGGGGCATCGAGGAGCTCGAGCAACAAGGTGCCACGGAATTGGTTCTCGATGTCAGAAACAGCTTTGGACGTATCGCCGAAGAAGGCACCCATGTGGCGGAGCTCTTCGTATCCGGAGGCTTGGCGGCAAGGCTGCAAGGCAGGAGTGGCGAGAAGACGGACCTGGTTCTCTCTCCGGAACGGGTAAGATACGACGGCCCTCTTGCTGTGCTACTCAACCGCGGAAGCTCGGGAGCTGCGGAGATCCTGGCCAGTGCCATCCAACACGCTGAGCGTGCCGAGCTCGTAGGGGAACGTACGTCGGGAAGGAGCGCGGTTCAAAAGGCGATCCCGTTGGGCGACGGTTCCGCTCTCGTACTTTCCGTCTCGCAATACTGGACACCCGATGAAAAGCCACTTCTCGGCCAAGGCATCGAGCCATCCGTGGAAGTCCGAGAGCCTGTGGTGGGTGAAGGAAATGTCGGAGATCCTATTCTCGAGAAGGCTCTGGAGCTATTGGCAGAACAGCGGACCGAACTCAAAAAAGTGGCCTAACGGATGAGGCCGCCGAGTTTAGGGTCCAGCCAAAAATAAGTTCCCTTTTTCGGGCGTCGAGGCGCCCGTCTGGCAAGGCGCGAGGCGTTCATAATATCTAGATATATGACCGACGAGCAACGAAGTCAGACGGGATGGATCGGCGTCCCAAAATGGGAAGTTATTCTTGGCTGGGCCCTTAGTCGGCGGTAGTTAACACGCTGAGTATGATAAGAACCCCCCGCATTCATGCGGGGGAGTTTTCCGGCTAACGCCTCCTGAAGGCGTCGCCGTAAGGCGAGGGTTTCCAGCCCTCCCCGAGCGCTGACAATAAAATAGGGCAGGCACCCGAAAAAGCACCTGCCCTCTGACCTATCGGTACTGGACTCTACTGAGTCGGTGCATCGCCCGTGAGGACGAACTCCACTTCCTCGGTAAGGGTCTTGTTGAGGATTTTGTCCTTGACCTTGATCTGCAGTTTGTAGTTGCCGGGCATGAAGTTTTTCAGCTGAACAAACTGAATCTCGGTGCTCACAATCGCCTGCTCTGCATTGGCCTTGAGCGGCTGTTCCCGGGTAGCTCCTTTCCTCTCACCATCCTTGAAAAAGATGAACTGTCCGGTGAGGTTGGCTTCACCCGAGGCATCCCGCCCCATGCCATATATGAAAGCAAAAACCCCAATCGTGTCCTCCATTTTGAAATGAACGGCAGGCTGAAACTGCACCGGACCGAATTGAAAAGCGTGACCCGGTGTTCCGGCGGGCTCTACGACTTGTTGGGCTTGGTTGTAAACGAGAACCGAGGAGGCGACGAGCTCGTTGGCGTAGTAATCCGGAACGACGAGGTCCGTGATCTTCGTCCCTGCTGTACCCGTCGTGTTGTCCCGAATTCCAATATAGAGTTTGTAGTTTCCGGGCTGGAGCTGTACGGGTACTTCATACAACGTCCGGCCGTCATTCGCCTTGGATATCTGAGCCGGTTCTTCGAATTGATAGATGGGGGCGCCATCGGCGTTTTCGACCAATCCAAAAGCCGTAATAGCCGCACTGTCACCAGTCCAGGTGAGGGAATCCCCGTCCACCTCGTAAAGAACGGGGATATATATCGAGCCCGAGGCTGCCCGGAAAAATGCAATGGAGGTCTCAAAAGGGACGTCGGTGGAAGCGGTTTTGGTCTCCCTCAGGGCCGTGAGGATGAGACTCCCCGGGGCGTTGGGGTCGGTCTTTCTCGGCTCCAACAGTTGTCCCTCGAGATTGCGGATGTACTGCACCATTTGGTTCGCGACGTGACGTTCCTTGACGAGCGCCAGCGCGTCCACGACATCCTTGGATTTCTCCATGTCGGTTCCATTGAACTTGATGGTGAGACCGGACGGAATGCCCTTCTGTGGATTCGCGTCATAAACCCAAGTCGAACCGTCTTTGCTGGCGGGTTCTCCTAAAAGCAGGAAGACCATCCCCATATCCGTGGCGTAGCCCTTGCGGCCTTTGGCTTTGAATTGTTTGTCGGCCTCTTTGCGGCGCCGTTCAAAGTCCTTCTCGAACTCGTTGTCCTCGGTCGCCGGGTTGGTGTCGCGGCGTGACCAGAAGATTTCCTTGAAAAGCTTCCGGTCATCCTTCGAGATGGCCTGGTAGATCTGTATTTCTTGTTCGGTAATGAGGGCGGCAACGTCTTCTTCCATCCAGCGCAGGTCCTTACCCTTCAGTTCGTCTTGGGCGAATACGAAGGATGCAGAACCGACGAGCACGGCGATAGACAAAAGCGCTGCCACGGTGCGTAGCTTGGTTTGAAACATGGGGCAATTCCTCCCGGCAGTGGATTTAGCTTATGACCTTAAACACAAGCTAAATAGCATACGCGTCCTACAACAGAAGTGTCAAATCCCACTCGTGGATGAGTAGGGTGCCGCGTGAGTCAACCCCGGTGGGTAAGTAGCTGTAGGCAGTCTCGAGGCCCAAAAGGGGCGGATCTTCTGCGTGCTATAATGAACATCTGGAGGCCTCAATGACACCAAACAAGGTTTGGTACCTCACAATCACCATTATTACGGCATCCGTCCTCATTGTCTCTGCTTGCGCGTCAACCGAGAAAAAAGAGTATTCGAATGAAGAGATTATCGATATTTTCAACAGTCGGGTGCGGCCGGAAGTCAGGGACGAAGTCGTCATTCCCTTCGAAATAGATGATGAGATTCGGACCTTGGCTCATGATGTCGCCGATGGGATAGCGGATGATCGGCAGAAGATGAGGGCCATTGTCAGTGCGATCATCGATAGGACGGGTCTATCTATCTCGTATGATTGGCTTTCCAATAAAACCGCCAAAGAAGTCTTCTACGAGGGAAGAGGTAATTGCCTTGCCTATACGAATCTCTTCGTGGGGATGTCTAGAGAAGTCGGACTCCGAGCGGTTTATATCGATGTCACCACGGTTGAACGTGTCTCGCGGGAGGCCGAGGTCATCGTGAACAACGGCCAGATCACGGGTGGTTTCATCCATGGGCCGGATGTGACCGTCATTGACTTCACGCGGACCCCCGAGAGGGAGTACCACGGGTTCAAGGTCATCAACGACCTGGAGGCCATTGCCAACTTCTACAACAACCAGGGCTTCCTGTACGGCTACTTTACCGAGATCGCAGGGCCCAACATGGGCTTCGACCCACAGGAAAAAGAGCTCGAAATGTATAACGTGGCTCTCGAGATTCTCCCCACCTTTCACCGGGCGCGGAACAACCTGGGTGTTGCCTATAAGCGGCGCGGGAAGATCGATGAAGCCATCAAGCAGTACCAAATGGCCATCGATTACGATCCGGATTTTGCCGAAGCCCATTCCAATCTAGGAAGTGCCTACTACACGCTCGGCCGCACCGATGACGCCATCAAGGAGTTCAGGA
>JAUVQL010000230.1 GCA_030598165.1 Acidobacteriota bacterium
ATTTGGAGGAAGCTCTGGAACGACCACTCAAAGTCGAAAACGATGCAAACTGTTTTGCCTTGTCCGAAGCACGAGATGGAGCAGCCCGCGGGGCGCGTGTCGTATTCGGCGTGATCATCGGCACGGGCACGGGCGGCGGGATCGTCGTCGACGGGAGAGTCCTAGGTGGTGCGAACGGCATCGGCGGCGAATGGGGGCACAACCCACTACCGTTACCTACGAAGGACGATCTGCCTTTGCCCGCTTGCTACTGTGGTCGCAAGGGTTGCATCGAGACCTTTCTTTCCGGTCCCGGGCTGTCTCGCGACTACGAAGGGATGACCGGAAGGAAACTAGAGCCGCCGGTGGTCGTCAAGCTTGCGAATGGTGGTGAGGATGAAGCCGAAGAGGCACTCGCACACTACGAAGACCGCATGGCTCGAGGCCTCGCGAGCGTTATCAACCTTCTCGACCCCGATGTCATCGTTCTCGGTGGAGGTTTGTCGAACGTCGACCGTCTCTACACGAACGTCCCTACGCTCTGGTCCCGATACATCTTTTCCGACCACGTCTCGACGAGGCTCGTCAAAGCCGAGCACGGAGACGCGAGCGGCGTCCGCGGAGCTGCCTGGCTCTGGGAGCGGTGAGGCCACGCCTCAAAAGCGGTCAAGGTCTCTGTCGCAATCGATCGAGACCGACGGCAACGACGATGATCGTTCCCGTGATGATCTCCTGTACCCAGTTGGAGATACCAAGGTGGGTGCAGCCGGTTCGAATGAGTGTCATTAATAAGGCACCGAAAATGGATCCCGCCACACTCCCTTCTCCTCCCGAAAGAGATCCTCCACCGATGACGACGGCGGCAATGACGTCGAGCTCGAACCCGATGGCCACGGTGGGATCGCCCACCGTCAGTCGCGAGAACTGCATGATGCCGGCCAGGCCGGCAAAGGCGGAGCAAAGAGTGTAAACGGCGACTTTGACGCGCTGTACTCGAACGCCGGAAAGGCGAGCGGTTTGTTCATTGGAGCCAATGGCGAAGATGTGCCTTCCCAGCCGGGTGTAGTGCAAGAGCCCCGCCACGAAAAACGCCATCAAAACGAGCATCCAAACACCGGGAGGGAAAAGCATCCATTCAGAGCCCGCTGGCAGCTCCGCCACGAGCTCGTTCAGCCAAGTCAAGGGGGCGTCAATCTTCTGTTCCCCGGCCACACCCTTCGCCGCTCCACGGAGTATCCCCATGGCTCCCAGCGTGACGATGAAAGGAGTCATCTTGAGCGACGTAATTAGGAGTCCAATGACGAGTCCGGCCACAGCGGCGACACCCAATCCTCCGAGTGCCGCGAAAAAAGGAGATCCGCTTCCCTGAAACAGTTTCGCAATGACAACCGTCGTGAGAGCAACGGTGGAGCCTACCGAAAGGTCGATGCCGCCGACGATAATGACCATCGTCATTCCCAAGGCCGCCATGCCGACCATGGTGGTTTGCCGAAGCATTGTTTGTAGGTTGTCGTAGGTCCCAAAACTCTCGGGTGCCAGTACGATGAACAGTAAGTACAAAAGCACCCATGCCGAAAGCGGTCCAAGCCATGAGTGGCGGTTGAGCGTTTTCCAGAACGAGGTCGTCATATCGCCTGAGTCTCTTGACCCGTCGCTTCCATCATTAGCAAATGCTCGTCGACTTCCGATACCGGCCGCCCCGGGCCGAGCCGGCCTCGGCACATCACTGCAACGCGGTCGCAGATACCGAGAAGCTCGGGTAAATAGCTACTCACCATCAGGACCGCCCTACCCCTCGAGGCCAACTCGTCGATGAGCTGGTAGATCCTCGCTTTACTACCTACGTCGACACCCCGTGTGGGTTCATCGAGCAAGAAGACATCCACATCGTGATGGAGAAGTCGAGCCAGAGCTACTTTTTGCTGGTTGCCTCCAGACAGCTCACTTACAGATTGTCGAGTATGCCGGCACCGGATCTCGATCATCTCTATGAATCGTCGTGTCGCCTCATCTTGCTTCGATGGAAAAACGATGGGACCGGGCCCAAGCCCTTCCAGTTTGGACAGAGTCAAGTTGTCCGCAACCGAGAGAGAGAGAGCCAAGCCTTCGCCCCCGCGATCTTCGCTCAGAAGTCCCACACCTTGCCGAAGTCGTTCAGTCGGTGACGCCGGTCCTTCGAAAACTCCGACGCGTATCTTTCCTCGCCGCACCGGGTCTAGGCCGAAAACCGCACGAACCATTTCGGTCCTTCCCGCTCCGACGAGCCCGGCGATGCCTAGAACTTCTCCCCGATGAAGCGTCAGGCTCGCTTGCCGAGGTTTCTCTATGCCAGCGAGCTCATGGAGAGTGAGGAGTGCTTCGCCTGCCGTGCGTTTGGAGCGAGGATACAGTTCACCCACGTCGCGACCAACCATCATGCGGATGATATGGGACGTTTCGAGATCTCTGACGTTTCCAGTGCTTACCGTCTTTCCGTCTCGGAGTACGGTCACTCGGTCTGCAATCTCTCGAACCTCTTCCAGGAAGTGGGATATATAAATGACAGCCAAACCCCGGCGAGCGAGACGGCGGATCAGGTCGAAGAGTCGTTTCACGTCGTCACCGCTCAGGCTACTCGTTGGCTCGTCCAAGATGAGAACACGGCAGGACTCTTGGGCAAGAGCACGGGCAATCTCCACCAACTGGCGCGCCGCAGGAGGCAGATCACCTACCTTGTCCTCTGGAGAGATGTCCTCGTGACCGAGTGGCTCGAGAACCGTTTTCACCCTTTGACGTATTTCCCGCCGTTTCAGCAAACCGAATCGATAAGTCGGTTCCACGCCGAGCAACACGTTGTCTTCGACACTCAAGTGGGGTGCCAGTGAGAGCTCTTGGTACACCATCGCAACGCCGAGCTCACGAGCCAGGCTCGGGTTACGAGGGCGATAAGGTTCTCCCGCTAAGTAAAGCTCACCACGGTCAGGAAGGTAGGCTCCAGAGAGCACTTTCATCAACGTACTCTTCCCGGCTCCGTTCTCGCCCACCAATGCGTGGATTTCACCCGAGGCGACGTCGAAATCCACACCGTCGAGGGCGACGGTCGGGCCAAAGGCCTTACGCACACCCCGCGCCACTAGTAGTGGATGAAGGGAATCCATGGCTGCTCGGTCTTCTTGAGTTCTCGAGTTCTTGAGTTCTCGAGTTCTACATCGGGGCGTCTTTGAAATAATCTCCGACGCCCTCAGTTCAGATACTCATCCAGATCTGGAAGAAGAAGCTGGAGGACTACGGGCTCGTCCATATTCTCCGGAGTGA
>JAUVQL010000085.1 GCA_030598165.1 Acidobacteriota bacterium
AGGTCCGGGGCTGCTATTACCATGCACTCCTCTGCTTCGGTTCCGTTCATTTTGTAAAGAAGGTCTGCGATTCTCGTTTGATCCCACTCGTGGGATTCTGGAACGGTCTCAACCCATTGGACCTCTTCGTTCTCGTCTTCTTTTTTCTTTACATAGACGTGATCCGGTCCGTCAGTTGTAGCGATTTGGAACTTGGTGACCTGATAGGTCGCGTACTCGAAAAGACGTTTGGACCTGTATTCAGATGCGTCCTTTTTGATGTCGTCCGCTAAGCTCGAGGCAACGAGGAAGATGAGGGGACGATCCATATCGCGGGCGTAGTATTTGCCATCTATTTCGTCCCCTATGTGAAGGCGGGCGCTTTTATCGCCCTTAAGCTGGATGTCCACTTCATAGGTCGCCGGGTCCAATCCATAAGTGGCTAGGTCATCCACGGACGTGGAAACGATTTCTTCCATCTTTGCCGTCTCGAAACGCGACGCCAAACTCGATACCTTGTATCGGTCGGCTCGGCACAAGCTCGGAGTCGTCACGTTCCATAGGTCCTCACTTACCTTTGCCAAAATGACTTCGTTCTCCGGTCCCTTGAGTGACAGTGTCTCTACGGCGTCAGTGTCGAAGTGGAGTACCTTCTTGTCTCTCAAATCCCAAGTCTCTTTGTCGAGGTTGCCTTTCAGGTAGGAAGAGATCACAAAGACTTTGTTCTCCCTTGCGAGCTTGGCGTATCGGTTGGTACCTGTGGGTGTTTCGTCGCCCACTAGCAAACGGGTGGTGGCATCGGCTCCCTCCACCTTGAAGTGAACTTGGATTTCTGGATCGGCCAAACCAAACTCGTCCAGATCGATATCTTCACCCTCTGTTACATAACGCCCGCGTTCGAGTTCGGCGATGTTGCGAGCCAGGGACTCCACTTCAGTGATATCCGCAGCGGCTTCTATCGGTTGGAGGATGCGCCAGGAATCGTTGTCCTTTGTCACCTTGAGGTTGTCGCCTTCTGGGCGCCGGATCTCGATCTCGCGAAAGTCTCCCGTCTCGACCTCGAAGACCTTTTCCTGCTCCGAATCGGTGTCTTCAACCGGCTCCCGTTCATAGAAGTAGATGTACGCTCCCAAAACGGCCAAGAGGATGGCCGCGACGATGGTGGTCCTCGGATTCATGACTACCTTCTCCCCCACCAGACGGAGATACCCATCAATAAAATCACGCTGGGAATGATCAACAAGGAGAGGTACCCCACGTTCGTTTGTTGCTGCTGGGTCATGACGACTCTCCTGTCTTCCGCCTCCCTCGGCCTGACGGAGATGAGATCTTCATATTGAGCAACCCAGTTCGCCATATTGAGGAAGAGGTCCCGGTTGCCGATGGGCGAACCCACTAGACTGTTCGTCATGAAATCGGAGTCGCCCACGATGACGGCTCGACCTTCCGGTTGAGGCGGTTGCTCTTGGTCTTCCTGACCTGGATCCGAGCCGGCGCCGTCCGTTGTGAAATCATCGGCTTCTCCTTCTTCCGGTTCAGACTGCTCGTCAGACTCGTCCGGTTCGATGGTTACGGCGACCGCCAGAGAGAGTGGCCCGGTCAGCTCTCCTTCGTCGGCTTTGACGCCCGAGGTGAGGTCGTCGAGGTTTTCTTCGGCCCAGCTGTTTTCGGAGCTCGTCAAGATTTCAGTGACGGAAATTCCGTTGGGTGCCGTTTCGACGCTCGTCACGGACCGGACGATGGGATAGACGGTTGGTGAGGTCATCCTTTCGGTAATGGGGTGAACGGCGTAGCTGGCTACCAAGGGGACTTCGGGGCCGTAGCCGAAGAGTTGACCCACGCCCGAGACATCAATGACGACGTTGTTGCCCATTTCCACGCCGAGCTCGCTCATGAAATCAACGAGATTGGGTGTTTCGCTTTGGTTTTGGGGGTCGAGGAGGAAGACGACCTTGCCGCCGGACTTCAAGAAGTTTCTCAATGTGTCGATCTCGGCCGGCAGGTAATCACGCTCGGGCCCTGCGACGACGATGGCCGTCGCGTCCTCGGGGAGCTCGATCCGTCCCTCCTTCATGGCTTTGAGGGGATGGTACTTGGCGATTTCGTAATTGGACTCTTCGAGCTTGGCTTTGATGAGTGAGGCTCCTTCAGGACCGGACTCATCGAAGTCTTTTTCTCCATGGCCCTCCACGAAGTAGATCTTCTTCTTGCCTTCTTTGAGGACCTTGATGATGGCGTTGGTGATGTCCTGTTCTGAGGCGCTCGTGACCCTCTCCTGTCGGTCCCCACCGTCGATGACGATAGTGCCGAAGGTGATAGTCGATTCAGTGGCGGTTTTGTACTGAGCAGCGCGGGCCGGTTGCGCCTCTTGATCGATCACCTCGATGCTGACCCGCTTGCTGTAGTAACGATACTGTTCGAGAAGCTCGCGGGCCGGCGCGGCGCCGTCGGAGCGATCCAGGATGACGAACTCGAGGTCGCGGTCCAAGTTGGTAAGGATCTTCACGGTCTGATCGGACAGTGTGAATTGGTTGCCCTCCGTCAAATCCCAACGTTTGTTGTGACGGTTGGCGAGGTAATTGATGGCGATGACGATGCCGAAGACGACCGCAACCAGCAAGGCCAGGTTGGCACTGTAGCGAGCCTGACGGCGGCCCAAGATGGCCAAGACTTCTTGCCAGTGAGTTCCTAGATAGACAATTATCAACAGAAGTCCCGCGATAAAAATCGCTGACCATGTCCAGTCTTTTGCCATCCCAAAAAGACGAAGTAGGACGGCGGCCGCGATTGCTGCTAAGCCGATCGGTGCGAGATAGGGAATGCTGCGTTTCATTTCAACCCCTCCACCTGTGTGTCTCCAACGATTGCTTCGAGAGAAAAAGACCGAAGCCGATGAAGGAGAGGTAGTAGATGACATCCTTGGTATCGATGACCCCTTTGGCAAACTCTTGGATGTGTTTGGTCACCGATAGATAGGAAGCAAAAGCGCCCCAGGATCCAGCCCAATCTTGCATGTACTCGATGAGCCACAAAAAGAGGAAGACACCAAAAGCGAGAAAACCGGCTACGATTTGATTTCGGGTAAATGTGCTGAAGAGGATGCCGAGGCTGATGAAGGACCCACCCAATAGGAGCATGCCTAGATAGCCGGCAAGGAGAGGCCTCCATTCCGGGTCGCCGTAGATGAAAAGCATGCCCATATGGATCAAGGTCAAGCCCAGCATGGTCGCATACAGTGTCAGGGCGGCCAGGAATTTCCCGAGCACTATCTGAAGATCGGTCACGGGAGAGGTGAGCAAGAGCTCGATGGTTCCCGATCGCTTTTCTTCGGCGAAGCTCCTCATGGTGATGAGGGGAAGCATGAAGAGAATGACCACGCTGGTGCTATGAAAGAGCCACCGGATGAGGTCTTGGTTGATGTTCAAGGTTCTCGCGCCGCCATACTGGCTCATCTGGAAACCGAACTGTATGAAGCGGTAGAGGTAATCGTGGAAGAAATAGCCATAGATGAAGATAAAGAAAGAGAGGACCACGTAGGCGATGGGCGAGTTGAAATAAGCGTTGAGCTCTCGGCGATATATAGCCCAAATATTGCGCATCAGTCATAACTCCTTAGCGCGAAGTTGGTTGGTTCCATTCGAGTGACATGTCCAGCGACTGTTTCATTGTTGCTCATCTGAGTCGGTAGCCACATCCGAAGGACCATCGGAATCGGTCGTCTGTCCCACTTCGCCTTGGGGCTCCTCGGACGTCGTGAGTTGAAGGTAGATGTCTTCGAGACTCATGCTGGCCTGCTTGAGCTCCAGGAGACCCCAGCCGTTCTCGACGACGGCGCGAGCCAACTCTCGGCGAACGTCTTGACCCTGGATCGTCTCGATCTGAAAGGTGCTCACCTCGTTCCCCGCAGGCTGGATGCCGACACGTGCCACTCCCGAAATCGAGCTCACCTTTTGATAGACGGTGTCTTCCGGCCCTTCCACGGTCATGCTCAGAACCTGCGATCCCTGTAGCCGTGAGGTGAGAGCATCGGGAGTGTCCTCCGCCACGACGCTACCCTTGTTGATGATCACCACCCGCTCACAGGTCATTGAGACCTCGGGAAGAATATGGGTTGAAAGGATGATGGTATGTTGACCGGCCAGTCTCTTGATGAGCTCCCGAGTCTCGATGATTTGCTTGGGGTCCAAGCCGGCGGTGGGCTCGTCCAGGATGAGGACTTCGGGGTCATGGATGAGGGCCTGCGCCAACCCAACTCGCTGCCGGTAGCCTTTGGAGAGCTTTCCGATGAGCTGTTCCCTTACGTCCGATACGGCACAGGTCTCGGTGACACTCTCCACTCGGTTTTTGATCCGGGATCCCGTGAGTCCTTTGATGCGGGCTACGAAGTACAAGTAGTCGATCACCGTCATCTCCGGATAGAGCGGCGGTATTTCCGGCAGATAACCGATACGACGCTTGACTTCGAGCGGTTCCTTGAAGATGTCATGTCCCGCCACGGAGGCGGTGCCTTCCGTGGGCGGCAGGAAACAGGTGAGAATCCGCATCGTGGTGGTCTTTCCTGCGCCGTTGGGTCCTAGAAATCCGAGGATCTCTCCTTTGCGGACCTCGAAGCTCACGTTGTCGACGGCTTTCACCCGCCCGAAACTTTTCGAAACGCCTTTGACTGTTATCAAGTCCGACGCCTCCTCCCGTTAGTTTTGCACTACGGCCACGGCAATGAGCTACCCTGCGTTCAGGCCGCGCGATTCGCATGGTAGTATAAGCTTTTCCTGAGCTGCTGATACGCTTTGCCGCGCAAGCTCACATTTCAGGGAGGGAAAATCCCCCCCCGTCGGCAAGATGGGAAAGCCCCGAGGCTCCCTGAAGGGAAAAATATGATATGGATCCCGTCGGTGGGTGTCAACAGGGTGGGGGTACTTTTGGGGAGACTGAAATCATGGGAACCAAAGGTCTGATGAGATTCGGGGCGATCACGTGCAGCCACATGCCGGCCTTAGCCCGGCCTTGGCTCGCCCTTTGGGTGCTTTTGGGTGTCGCCGCCTGTAACGCCGGGGACAAGAAGGCAGTGGAAACGCTGGAAATCGAAGAGGTCGAAGCCTACTGGTCCGTCTGGGGGAAGAAGGGGGACAACAATTACATCGTTCCGGTGGTGCGCTTCAAGGTTCGTAATGGCGGCGAAAGCGCAGTTGACTACGTTCAAGCGATGGCGATCTTCCGTCGAGAGAGCAGGCCCGAGGAACCGTGGGGAAACGCTTTCGAATACGCCCTTGCTGGCGATCCCGTTCCGCCGGGAGGGCTGTCTCGTGAGATCACATTGAAGTGTGACTCGACATTCTTCTCGAAAGACCCGCCGCACAAGATGCTAGAGAACGAGCTGTGGCAGCAAGTAGACGTGGAGGTCATCTTGCGGGTCGGTTCTTCTCCTTGGAAGACCGTTA
>JAUVQL010000006.1 GCA_030598165.1 Acidobacteriota bacterium
AGACGGCGGCTCAGGTGGAGTCACTGACTCCGGACTCTGCTGGACTTCCTTCCAGATATCCTCGCTCGGTACGGTCGGCGTATCATCTTCCCCCAGAAGCACAGTTTGATCACCAGGCTCAACTGAAAGCTCCTTCTCCCCAGCCTCGACGGCAAAACTATCCGCCATTATCGTTCGGCCTTCATCAGCCAACGGGGCCGGTGGTTCTGGGGTTAGCGGTATCGGCGCTGGTGGTTCTGGTAGCACCGGTGCTGGAGCTGGTGGTTCTGGTGCCGTCGGTTCTGGCGTTTCGGGGGCGAAAGACATTTCAACCGTGGGAGGCTCCATCGACGGTGCCGGCGGCGGCTCAACGACAGGAGGAGCTGGAGCGGCCGGCACTTCCGGCATTGCGGGAGCCGCGGCGGCCGGCTTTGCATCTGCAGCTGCCAGCAATTCCTTGACCTTGGAAATAAGCGTCTGCGGTTCGAAAGGCTTTGCCAGGAAACCGTCACAACCCGCCTTTTTTGCTCTATCCTGATCGAAGGGCTCAAAAGCCCCTGTCAGCAACAGCACGGGAATGTGCTTCAAATCATCCGACGTCTTGACAAACTCACACACCTCGTAGCCGTTCTTCTCTGGCATGATGATGTCACAGAGAACAATATCAGGCTTGACGGCGCGGAGTTCTTCGATTGCTTTCTGCCCGTTCCCGACGGTATGAAGCGTAAAATCCTCATCCGAAAAGGTCAGTTCAATGACCTTTTGAATGGTGATGCTATCGTCGGCGAGCAGGATCGTGTGTCCCATCGCCCCTCCTTGCACAACCCGAAGACATAGTAATCCGGAACATTCTTACCGAATAGGGCAAATCAGCGATTTTTAAAGATTAACATGAGGCGCAGCCGACTGTCAAGCCATGCGTTATCGTAATTCCTTTTCTGCCTATGGGATAGCTCTTGCCCCGCCAATCCGGCCGCTTCCGGAGTACAAAATATGTGGGATCGTTACCACACCCACCGCGAGCTCAAGAGGGTCGGTCTCGAATCTTCTGTACGACCATCTCGAGCGAGCTACCCGGCTGGAAGACTTCAGCTACTCCCAACATTTTCAAAGTCGGAATGTCCTCGTCCGGAATGATGCCACCCGCGAAAACAAGGACATCTTCCATTTCTTTTTCCTTCAATATTTCCAGGATGCGGCCGAGAAGATAGTTATGGGCTCCGGATAATATGGACACACCGATAGCATCCACATCCTCTTGCAATGCGGCTTCGACGATTTGCTCGGGTGTTTGTCGGAGTCCGGAGTAGATCACCTCGAGCCCTGCGTCGCGGAGTGCTCGCGCTACGACGAGAGCGCCGCGATCGTGACCGTCGAGCCCCGGCTTGGCAATGAGAATCCTAAACGGCGTCTTCCGGTCCGGCTTCTTCATTCTTGAATTCCTGCATTCTCAAGTTCTCGAGTTCTCCCCCTACATAGCTCTTCTATATTGTCCACCGACCTCATACAAAGTATGCGTGATTTGGCCGAGACTGGCGACTCGGACCGCCTCCATGAGCTCCGAGAAGATATTGCTTCCAGTAAGGGAAACATTCTTCAATCGAGCCAAAGCCTCGGGCGCCTCGGCTTCGTTTCGCTTTTGAAATGCCCTCAAGTTGTCGATCTGCTCACGCTTTTCTTCCGGCGTTGCTCGTGCGAGCTCGATATCTTCAGGTATCAGACCTTCGGACGCTTCAGGATCAAGGAACGTGTTGACCCCGACGATCGGCAGCTCCCCGCTGTCTTTCTTGAGCTCGTAGAGGAGCGACTCCTCTTGAATGCGGCTTCGTTGATATTGTAGCTCGATGGCACCGAGCACACCGCCTCTTTGACTCAACCGCTCGTACTCTGCCAATACGGCCTCTTCAACTAGGTCGGTCAACTCTTCTGCGATGAACGAGCCCTGCAGAGGATTCTCGTTCACGGTCATCCCAAATTCTCTATTGATGATCTGTTGGATTGCCATCGCCCGCCGTACCGACTCGGGTGTCGGTGTCGTAATTGCCTCGTCGTAGGAATTGGTGTGCAGGGAGTTGCAATTATCGTATATGGCCGTCAAAGCTTGAAGCGTGGTCCGTATATCATTGAACTGGATCTCTTGGGCGTGGAGCGAACGGCCGGATGTTTGGATGTGATACTTGAACATCTGGCTTCGTTCGTTTCCACCATACAAGTTCTTCATGACGCGAGCCCAAATCCGTCGCGCTACCCGGCCCATCACCGAGTACTCCGGGTCCAGCCCATTGCTGAAGAAAAAGGAAAGGTTAGGGGCTACATCATCGATATGCATCCCTCGCGACAAATAGTACTCGACATAGGTAAAGCCGTTGGCCATCGTAAAGGCTAACTGCGTGATCGGATTGGCTCCCGCTTCGGCGATGTGGTAGCCGGAGATGGAGACCGAGTAGAAATTCCGGATCCCGTTGTCGATAAAATACTGCTGTACGTCCCCCATGACTCGCAGAGCAAACTCGATGGAAAAGATACAGGTGTTTTGCGCTTGGTCTTCTTTTAGGATATCGGCCTGCACGGTTCCACGAACAACTCTGAGAGTGTCTTCCTTGATACGCTCACGCTCATCCGGATCCGGCTCCCGACCATGCTCGTCTTTGAATTTATCCGCCTCTTGATCGATAGCCGTATTGAAGAACATAGCAAGGATGGCAGGAGCAGGGCCATTAATGGTCATGGAAACGCTGGTCAGAGGATCTGTGAGCTCAAAACCCGTATAGAGCTTCTTCATATCATCCAAAGTGGCAATAGCCACACCGCCCTCGCCTATTTTCCCGTAGATATCGGGACGTTCATCAGGGTCCTCCCCGTACAAGGTCACGCTATCGAAGGCCGTCGACAAGCGCTTAGCTTTGTCATTACGACTCAGGTAGTGAAAACGCTGGTTGGTGCGGTTCGGCCCCCCCTCGCCGGCAAATTGGCGCCGCGGCTCCTCGGCCTTTCGTTTGAAGGGGTACACGCCGGCCGTATAAGGGTAAACACCCGGCACGTTCTCCTTGAGCTGGAACTCCAAGATGTCGCCCCAGTCCTCGTAGCGAGGCAAAATCACTTTGGGAATACGGGTACCGGAAAGAGTCTTCTTGCTGGTAGGGATGGATATTTCCCGGTCGCGTACGCGGAAGATGTAGTTCTCGCCGGCATATTTCCGCTTGAGCTCGTCCCAGCCTTCGATAAGCTCCCAACAACGAGGATCGAGAGAGGCCTTCAGCTCGTCGAACCTCTTCCTTATCGCGTCGACGAGCGAGGCATCGTCACACTCCCGTGCTGCTCCATCGAGACAATAAAGACGGCGAGCAAGCGCTACTTGCCGCTCAACCCAGTTTCGCTCGGAGCGAGCCGTCTCGACAATCTCTGCTAGATATCGTACGCGCTCTCCCGGAATGATGGGATGTCGTTCCCCGGTCACAACACCCTTTGGAACTTCCAATGAAGAGGAGTATGGCTTACCCGCGATCTCTTTGAGCCGCTCGAGTAAACCCAAATAGAGGGCGGTAACACCTCTGTCGTTGAACTGACTCGCTATCGTTCCGAAAACCGGCAGCTTCTCGTCCGGCACATCGTAGGTAATCTGTTGATTCCGCCGAAGCTGCTTGCGAACGTCCCTCAAGGCGTCCTCCGCACCTTGGCGGTCATATTTGTTGACCGCTACGAAATGCGCATAATCCAGCATGTCGATTTTTTCGAGCTGGGATGCTGCTCCGTACTCAGGCGTCATGACATAGAGACTGATATCCGAAACGTCGACGACTCCCGACGCTCCCTGGCCAATGCCACTAGTCTCAACTAAAATCACATCGAAGCCGGAGGCCTTCAAGATCTGAATGGCCGTTTGCGTGGCGCTAGAAAGCTCGGTTGTAGATCGCCGCGTCGCAAAGCTCCTCATATAAACCCGAGGATTGTGGATGGCGTTCATTCGAATCCGGTCGCCCAGCAGTGCACCACCGGTTTTTCGTTTGCTGGGGTCCACCGACAAGACGCCGATCTTCATCTCGTTGAAGTCGAGTAGGAGACGTCGCACGAGCTCGTCGACCAAGGAGCTCTTCCCCGATCCCCCGGTTCCGGTAAAGCCGATGACCGGAACCTTTCGCTCGGCAGCCTTTTTCTCGAGGAGAGTCGAGACCTCGGGAGACATTCCAGGCACTCGACCGTCGAGCTCAGTTTGAGTTATGAAACGGGCCAGGGGTTGGACATTACTCGTGTTGAGCCAGGACAGATCTCCATTCTGTGTGACGGGTATCGGTGCGATGTCGGACTTTTGTAACATGTCGTCGATGATGCCTTTGAGGCCCAAGCGACGCCCATCTTCTGGGGAGTAAATCTTTTCAACCCCATGCTCCTCGAGCGTTTGAGCCTCCCGCGGGACGATGACCCCGCCGCCACCGCCAAATATCTTGATGTGTGGAGCTCCGCGCTCCTTCAGCAAATCCACCATGTAGCGGAAGAACTCAACATGTCCGCCTTGATACGAGCTAACCGCTATAGCTTGCACGTCTTCTTGAACAGCTGCGTCGACGATTTCCGCAACAGATCGGTTGTGTCCCAGATGTATGACCTCCGCACCTCCTGCTTGAAGCAGCCGGCGAAAGATGTTGATCGACGCGTCATGGCCATCGAACAGTGAAGCGGCTGTGACGAATCGAACGTTATTCTTGAGCTTATACGTTGGAGTGAATTTCATGGTCCTTGCGGCGAAAACCTCTCAAGCTGTTGAAATGACATATTTTGTCCACTTCATGATACTGATGGCTGACTCAACGTGTCAAGAACCGACGGAGTGCGATAAAATCGCTTTCTACTGATTTCCATGTCCATTCCACATCGACCCATTCGCAAGATTCTATGTATGCGTCTACGCTCCATGGGCGACGCCGTTCTCATGACCCCGGCGCTTCAGGCCTTGCGAAAGGGTTTGCCGGAGGCAGAGGTCCACGTCGTCCTCGACCAAGAGCTCGTTGCTCTATTCGAAGACCACCCCCACGTAGACCATGTCCACGAGCTCCGCAGGAGCGGCCTCGACAAGTTCCGTTTGGCCATACGCCTACTGCGATCCAGATTCGATGCGGTCTTGAATTTTCACGGAGGCCCCACGAGCGCATGGCTAACGTTGGTTACTGGTGCTCCGGTTCGCGTTGGTCAAGCCATCTATCGGAATGGCTTCGTTTACAACCGTTCGGTCGCGACACCCGAAAAGGCGTTGCAAGATCCCAACGCCACCCATACCGTTCACAATCAGGCCTCACTCATCACTGCTCTCGGACTTCAAGTCCAAGATTTCTCACTTCGACTAGAGGTCACCAGTTCGGCCCGTCAGCGTCTCGACACTCGACCTGAGATGCAACAGCTATCCAGCTCCAGCTATATCGTGTTCCAGCCAACAGCCAGCTTCCCCTCGAAGCAATGGCCGGCGGAGCACTTTCTCGACGTCGCCAGGGGACTAAAATACCGATGGGGTCACGAAGTCGTCTTCAGCCTTCCCAGGGCTCCTCGTCTAGGACGTCAGAAAAGCCGGGAAGAAGAGCGTGCCGATACTGAGGCCCTGACCCTGTCTTTTCTCGAAGACCTGTATGCACCCGAGTTCCCGGTCCTGTTCGATCTGCCCCTCGACGAACTGATGGCCCTCATGTGCGGCGCGTCACTCTACGTGGGAAACGATAGCGGTCCCATGCACATGGCCACAGCTTTTAAGAAGCCCGTCGTGGGGGTCTTCGGCTCTTCCGACCCAAAGCGATGGCACCCTTGGGGAGTCCCCCACCGTGTTATCTGGGCTGGTCTCGATTGCAGCCCGTGCCATGGAAAGTCCTGCGCCAATCCCGACAGCTTCGCTTGTGTGAAAGCGATTGAAGTGCAAGAAGTATTGCAAGCCGCACTAGAACTACTAGATCAAAATTCTTGAGTTCTCGGGTGCTTGGGTGCTCGAGTTCTTGTCCGCTAGCTATATTCCACGCTATAAACCGGAAAGGCCCCCCACACTCCCTTGAACTTGGCGTCTCCCACATGCCGAAGAACGATCCGTTTCTTGATCGTGGTGTCGTAAAACTCACCATAGACTTCTTCGACTTGTCCCTGTCGTGTCAGAGAAAGAAGCCCTTCCAATGCAAGTACCGTTTCCCGGCTTACCGCGATACCTTCGTTGAAGAGCATTCCGTCCGTGCCCACCGTCACTCTTACCACCGATTGAGGCTCTGTTTCCAGTAAGTCGAATGCCGCCTCGACGTCCTCTTCAATCTCTTGCTCTTGCCCTTCACCTTCCGTCTTCGTCCGCTTCGAGGCCGACGACAGCCTTCCGGCTATGTTGACGTTGCGTCCTATGACGGTGGTGTCTTGGCGGCCAGAGCTTCCAATGAAATGTGCCAGGTAGACTCGCCCATAATGGATACTGACTCCCATTGTGAAATGAGTCTTTTCTTCTTCTCTCAGCTCACGGATTTTGTCTTGCAGCTCGATGGCGGTCCTCAAGGCGTTCAAGGGGCCTTTACGCGAGCTATGAACTGCGCCAAAGGTTACCATCATGCCGTCACCGAGGAACTTGTCAACGGTACCTCCGAATTGAGTGATGATTTCCACGAAAGGATCGAAGACCGTGTAGAGCTGTTGCGTCAAATCTCGCTCAGACACCATCCCTTCCGAGGTCTCGGTAAAACCACGAAGGTCGAGGAACATCACGGTCGCGTCGACGGCATCGCCCACGACCTCGACCGATTCAGTGAAGCGATAGACCCGCGACGACTTATATTCTTCTCGAAGTCCGTCTTCCGTCATAGAGGTGGGCAACAAATGGATAGTATGACGGAGCCTCGAAATAATCTCGAAGCGTTGTATCGCAAAGGCCAGTTCGTCGAACGCCTCCAAGACCGCCAAGTGAGAAGTACCTCGCTTTACAGCAGCTTGGAACTTTTCCGATGCTCTCAACTTGCCACCAAATTGTCCGTGGTCCATGAAAAGATGACGACGAATGCCAGGGCTGAAGAGCATCTTCACCCGGTGCGCGGGAAGTGAGTAACTCTCCGGTTCCATGGACGGCAGGTGACGAGCGAGCTTGGACATAAAAAGGGGCTCTCCCGAGCTCACCCTCTGTTCTATTTCGTCGAGGAGCAAATGGTAGATCTCAGAGAAGATCTCGGGTTTGATTCGATAGCGGCTATTGTTGGAGAGGAGGCTTTTGAAATCGATCTCTTCGACTCGAGTCAAAACAAGCGGGAGCTGGTCTTCGATAAGCGACTCGACGAGAAGGGACCGAACGGATTCTCCGATGGCGAACCTGAGTTGGCCAGGCTTGACGCGATCCACCTCACGACAAGCTTCTCTCCAAACATTTCTATAAAATCGTGCCAAGAGGGGATGGACGGAGAAACGTAATCGCGCCAGTTCTGCCGACTCAGCAGAAATCTGGGACACAACCTCCACAACATTTTTCGAGTGGGAGAGCCAAAACAGGTTGACGAGACCAATCCGCCGGTCTTGCAGAAGGGAATTTACCAGGGTCCGTTGCAGGAGATCCGCATACTGTTTCTCAGCCTCATCGACAGAACCCTTTTCCTGACTACCAGGGCTCAACTCGCGAAACAGCCGGTCGAGGTATGCCTTCGCGAAGGGCTGGAGCTTGGGGTGTTGTTGGACGTTGTAGAGGATCTCACCCCTGTCGGTACGCTCTCCGGCAGGAAGCGCGGGATACCGACCTCCGAACAGGCGCTCCCCGTCCCGCTGACTCCCCTCGGTGTATATCGTGGGAGCCGATCCCTCGAGGAAAGGCAACCCGTTCACCATGGAGGACCCAACGGGAGGTTCGCGCTACTCCCGCGGGTAAGCTCTATTGGTCTTCTCGGTTGATGAGCTCTTTCAGCTCTTTGCCGGGCTTGAAGTAGGGTACTTTCTTAGCCGGCACATCAACTTTCTCACCGGTCTTCGGGTTGCGCCCCTTGCGAGATTCTCGTTGTCGAATACGGAAGCTACCGAAGCCGCGGAGCTCGATCTTTTCTCCTCGATGAAGTGCATTGATGACGCTCTTGAAGACCGTATCCACGATGATTTCGGAGTGTTTCTTGGTGAGGTTCGATACTCTGGAAACCTCCTCAATCAATTCAGCCTTGGTCATGTTCCACGACTCCTTGTTTACCCGTGAATGGACTCTCACACAGGAAACGAAACCTCGAAGCCGAAAGCCGTAGCTCGATGGCTACGAGGCCTCTCCCCACCGCTACTCCGCCTCTGCGGACTTCAGGTTCGTTCCGAGAACCCGAAGTCCGCGAAAGCAGAAACTTCCTTAAGACTCTTCTTCTTCTTCTGTGGACTCCTCGTCCGCATAAGCATTGTCGCGCTCGTCCTTCAAACCCCGACCGGCAATGTCGCTGAAGTCGGCGATGTCTCCAAGAGTCGCATCAGGAGAACCCTGACTCATCATGTGGGCTTCGTAGCCCTCCATGTTCACAGCGCGGATGGAGAGGCCGATCTTACGTTCGTCCTCACTGATCTTGATGATCTTCATCCGGTGAGTCTCGTCTACCTTCAACTTGTCTTCCGGTTTTTCGACCCGCTCTTCGTCGAGCTCCGAGACGTGAAGCAACCCTTCGATACCTTCCTCGATCTCGACAAAGGCGCCGAAATTAGTTAGTCGAGCAATCTTACCTTCGATGACCTCACCGACTTGGTGGTTGTTGAAGAATTCCTCCCAAACGTCGGTGGCAAGCTGCTTGAGGCCCAAAGAAAGCCGTTGGTTGTCAGCATCGATATTGAGTACCACCGCCTCGACCGTGTCTCCCTTTTTGATGACCTCTGAAGGATGCTTAACGCGCTTGTTCCAAGTGAGGTCGGAGATATGGATGAGTCCATCGATACCTTCCTCAACCTCCACAAAAGCACCGAAATCGGTTAAGTTCCGGACCTTGCCTTCGATACGAGAACCGGGCTCGTACTTTTCCGCAAGTAACTCCCAGGGATTCGGCTCCACTTGTTTGAGTCCCAAGCTAATTCGACGTTCGCCCGGGTCCACTTGGAGCACCATAGCCTCGGTGAGGTCGCCCACCGAAAGAACTTTCGATGGATGCTTGACTCGCTTGCTCCAGGACATCTCGGATACATGAATGAGACCCTCGACACCCGCCTCCAGTTCGATGAAGGCTCCGTAGTCGGTCAACGAGACCACTTTTCCCTTGACCCGGCTTCCGATGGGATACTTCTCTGTCGCCGACTCCCATGGATCGGGAGACAACTGCTTGTAGCCCAAAGACACGCGTTCCGACTCACGATCGAACTTCAGAACCACGACTTCGACTTGGTCACTTACGTTGAAGAGCTCCGAAGGATGATTGATGCGACCGTAAGACATATCGGTGATGTGAAGCAAGCCGTCGATACCGCCCAAATCAATAAAAGCACCATAATCGGTCAGGTTCTTTACCACCCCGCGGAACACACGCCCTTCTTCCAGCGCGCCCAGGGTCTTGTCCTTCATGTCGACGAGCTCGTCTTCGAGAACCACTTTCCGAGACAAGACGATGTTGCCACGCTTCTTGTTGACTTTGATGACCCGCATCCGCAACTCTTGCCCCCTGAGGCTTTCTAGGTTACGGACGGGCCGCACATCGACTTGAGAACCGGGCAAGAAAGCCCTTACGCCAATGTCGACTGCGAGTCCCCCTTTGATTCTCTCGATGACCCGACCGGTGACGACTTCCTTGCTTTGATAGGCCCTTTCGATTTCATCCCAGACCTTCATCTTCTCTGCCTTCTCGCGAGACAGAATCAAGTAACCTTCCTTATTCTCTACTTTCTCGAGAAGGACTTCGATCTCGTCACCCACTTTGATACTGGGTTGTCCCGTATCATCTAGGAATTCGTTGACAGGTATGATTCCTTCGGACTTATACCCTACATCTACAATGACTTCATTGGGTGAAATTTGAAGAATCTTTCCCTTTACTACTTCGCCCTCGGACACGTTGGCATTGTATTGGTCCAGGAGCTTCTCGTACTCTTCGGTGGGTAGCTGTTCGTCTTCCGCCGCGACTTCACCTCCTCGTACAAGTTCTTTCTCAATGTTAGTTTCCGGCATCCTTTACTGGTACCTCCCTGAGGATTCTTCTCACAGGCGACCTCGCGTCATTCGGAAGGGGGTCTAGATGGCTTCACCTTTGAGAGCGGGTTGACCTGCAAACCGTTATGCTACTTCAATTAACAGTTAGCTGTCAAGGCGCATACGGGTAGCTGTTTTGGGGAGAAGCTGAAGTGACGGGCGCGACTGGATTTCTCGCAATCGGCGTTCAGGGCGGCGCTACCTTTCGCGCATCCGGGCCCGGACGATGTGCTCGAGCTCATCGGCCGTCCCATCAATGTCGAGCTCGCTGGTGTCCACCTCGATAGCGTCGGATGCGCGGGCCAATGGCGCATGCTGACGCGTACTGTCGGCTTCGTCGCGACGCGCCATCTCCGAGGCAATCTGCTCCAGGGTCAAACCTCCGGCGGGATTTTCGAGAAAGCGTCGTTCCGCCCTCACCTCGGGCCGGGCAACCAGATAGAACTTCAAATCGGCGTCCGGAAACACGACGGTCCCAATATCCCGGCCCTCGAGCACCATCCCGCCATCCTTACCCATCTGGCGCCAAAGCTCGGTTAGGACAGCGCGAACCCCAGGGTAAGCTGATATCTTCGAGGCCAATTTGGCAACTGCCGGTGTCCGGATAGAGCCCGAGACATCCTCACCGTCCAAAAAAAGTCGCTCGTGCTCCTCTCCGCCAAAACGAAGCTCTGACCTTCTCGCAAGCTCAGCCAAGGCAGCAGGATCGTCCATGTCGGTTTGCGATCGAAGAGCCTTCATGGCAACAGCTCGAAAGGTGGCGCCCGTATCGAGATAGGTGTAACCCATCCGACGAGCCAGGTTGCGAGCTGCAGTCGTTTTTCCGGCCCCCGAAGGCCCGTCAATGGCGACGATCCACCCCCGTGTCCTCATTTTGGATGTCCCATCTTTATGCCGCGACGTTGACCAATACTGGTAAACCGATGTTCTGTCGCCGTTCCAGCCTCTCTCTTTAAACGACGGATTTCATGCGGTGTAAGGGGGCGGTAGGCTCCGAGGCCAAGCTCTTTGTCGGTCAGAAAGGCCACTTTCGATCGGTGGAGCTCTAGCACGGGGTGCCCCAAAGCCCGAAAAAGGCGCCGAACCTCCCGATTCTTGCCTTCAAGAAGAACGATCCGTAGTATCGATTTTTCCTTTTTCTTCTCTTTTGAGGTATCTCTCGTTGATGAGTTCACGCTGGCCTCCCCCGATGCCCGACGGGGGCGGGATGTTGATTTTGGTCTACCCACAGACCTTGGCCGGGTCGAAAGTAGCTCCGCCGACTTCACACGCAATTTCTGACCTTCGACGCGGACGCCTGTTTGTGCATGGCTCAGAGTCTTTTCCGTGGGGAATCCCCGCACCGTTGCCAAATAGGTTTTTTCTATCCCGAACCGCGGGTGAGCCACAAGCTGAGCGAACTCGCCGTCATCGGTCAAAAGTAAGAGCCCGGTCGTGCCCATATCGAGCCGACCCACAGGGTACAGAGACTGCAGTGACTTGGGCATTAGCTCCATGACTGTAGGACGTGCCCCTGGATCCGATTTCGTGGTGACGTAACCACTAGGTTTGTTGAGAAGCACATACCGCCGTGGACGATCCGGCCTAATTCTACGGCCGTCGACCCGGATTTCGTTCTTCTCCGGATCGGCCTTCGCCCCAAGCTCCTTGATTACTCGGCCGTCGACCCGGACTCGACCCTGTACGATCATCTCCTCGGCGGTTCGTCGCGAGGACAGTCCCGAACGGGCGATGATCTTTTGGAGACGTTCTAGCATGGTCAGAACTCGAGAACTCGAGAACCCGAGAACTCAAGGAGTCTGGTCACTGGAGTTGCCGTTGGAGGGGTTCGAATCGCCATCGAACGGGAGCTCCTTGCTCTTTTCACCTTCGGCTTCTCTTGGACCCGCATCGCCGCTGGGAGCATCCGCGGGCTGGTCGGCAGAGACGATCCCAGTGGGATACTCGTCACCCTCTTCAGTTGTTGATGGGCTTCCCGCCCCTCCATAGTCTTCCAGCTGAAGGGCCAGATC
>JAUVQL010000102.1 GCA_030598165.1 Acidobacteriota bacterium
GAGTCGAAGCCGGGAGCTTGGGAGCCTGTCAAGTAACGGCGAAGTGGTCAGTCCACTAGTACTAGTGCACTAGTGGACAGATGCCAGTTAGTGAAGCAGTCGAAGCAGTGAGGTGAAGACCTGCCGGGCGCGAGACGCCATCAACAACGGCGGATGATCTCGTAAAGGGTCGTTCGCTGCGCGGGGCGGAAGCCGGCCTCGCGGATGAGAATCTGGATTTCCTCAATAGACGTCTTGTTGATGAATCCCGTGCAGGCGTGCACATTTTCTTCGAAGAGTGTCCCGCCGAAATCATCGGCTCCCCAGTGTAGCGCTACTTGCCCGGTTTTTTTGCCCTCGGAGAACCAAGAGGCCTGTATGTGCTCGAAATTGTCGAGGTAGAGACGTGAAGCCGCCAAAATGCGTAAATACTGATTGGGTCCGGCATGACGAGGGACTTTCTTGAGGAGAGGCGTGTTCCCTGGCTTGAAACTCCAAGGGACGAACGCGGTAAAGCCGTGATGGAGATCCTGGAGCTGGCGAATGTATTCCAGATGCTCGATGACGTCCTCTTCGGTTTCCACATGGCCGTACATCATCGTGGCCGTCGTGCGGAAACCCAATGCGTGCGCTTCTTTGTGCACCTCGAGCCACGCCTCCGACGGGCCCTTTTTGTGAGAGACTTTTCTGCGAACTCGGTCGGCCAGGATTTCTGCTCCTCCCCCGGGGATGGTGGTCTGTCCCGCCTGTTTGAGGCGAAGGAGGACTTCCCGGACAGACAGGCCGGAGACGTGAGCCATGCCAAGGATTTCAGGGGCCGACCAAAAATGCGGCGTCACATTGGGATACCGCTGCCTTACAGCCTGCACCATGTCTACGTAGTAGTCGAGAGGCAGCTCGGGGTGAACGCCGCCTTGCATGAGGACCGTCGTGGCGCCAAGCTCCGCGGCTCGGCCGATTTTTTCCAGCATCTCTTCTAAGCCCACCGTGTAGGCTTCCTCGTGCCCAGGAGATCGGTAAAAAGCGCAGAACGTGCAATCTACGTTGCAGACATTGGTGTAGTTAGGATTGGTATCGACGACGAAAGTTACCAGAGACTCAGGGTGGAGTCGGCGTCGGACTATCATCGCCAGTTGTCCCAAATCGAGGAGAGGTGCCTCGCGTAAAAGAAAGAGCCCGTCATCGCGGGACAGTCGTTTCCCTGACTGAACTCGTTCGGCAATTGCCTTGAGGCCCGTGGTCGTTCCCATCTTTACCTCAAATGGGCTGGAGCAAGTCTCGCTCGTGAACCAGACGTCTGAACTCTTCGAGTCCCTGCCATTCTTCTTGCCCTAGCCGGTAGTGAAAATTGTGAAGATAGCTGGCGAGGTCGTGAGCTGTTCCAAGCTCTCCGGCATACTTCGCCGCCGTCTCGTGAATCTGTTTCAGGCCTTTGTCGAAGGATCGCTCCAACAGGTCGGCAAACTCCTGCTTGTTCTCGTCTGAGAGTGTTTTTCGAACGACCCAAAGGGCAAAGACGAAAGGTAGTTTCCTCCAAGCCCACCATTGGGCGGCCAAATCGAAGCGGTGAGGGAAACCGTCGCAATGCACCCGTGCCCGGCGGAGTGCCTCGTCCCCTATGACGAGGAAGGCCTCGGCCTCTTCCCGCACACCACGTCGGTATTCGCGAGGCCGTATTTCATCCCGGACTTCGAGCAGCAATCGCAGGAGGCGAGCCGATGTGGAAGTCTCTTCGGTCACTCCGACCCGGGCTCCCCCGAGCTCTTGCATCGGGTGGCGGCTGAACAGAAGAATGCTTCGTACCTCTTCCCGGTTCGCGACACCGAGATTACCGATGGGCTCGTAACGATCTTCGAGACGTAGGTAATCAGCCGTAGCCATGATGCCTGCATCGATGGCTTCCCGCTCCGCCAGTTTCCCCAGTTCCCGCGGCGGCATGGCCACCAAACGGTGCTCGCCGAGCAGTGGGTAGAAAGGCTCGGAGTTGAGGAACGGGATTTTGCCTATGAGAAGTTTCATTCTGTCTAGAATTCAAGAACTCGAGAACTCAAGAACTCGAGAATAGGATCATGTTTCGTGGGCCTCTAGTTTCACAGCGTCAGTTCTTGTTGTAGACCTGCAACACGTGGTAAAGAGCGTCCCTTTCGGCAGGGACCTTTCCTGCTTCTCTGATCATGTCTACCAATCGGCCCCGTGCCAGTCCCACAGGGCTTTTGGCAAGAGCAGCGTGGGCAATTCTCTCTTCTCCAATCGTTCCGTCGAGATCGTTGGCTCCAAAGTTCAAAGCGACAGAGGCGGTTTGTTCCCCCAGCATGACCCAGTAGGCCTTTATGTGGGGAATGTTGTCTAGGAGCAGTCGAGCGCAGGCAACGGTTCTCAGGTCTTCGAGAGCAGAGGCTTGGCGATCCACGATTCCCGTGCTGCCGGGCTGAAATGCCAAAGGGATGAAGGAGAGGAACCCCGGCTGGTCGTCTTGTGCCTCCCGAAGCTTGAGTAAATGGTCCACTCGCTCCTCGTAGGTTTCGATGTGGCCATAAAGAAGTGTGGCGTTGGAAGGGATTCCCATGCGGTGGGCTGTCCGATGCACCTCGAGCCAACGCTCTTCACCTATCTTGTGCTGGAAAAGTGCCTCCCGGACTCGGGAAGAGAACACTTCAGCACCACCTCCTGGCAGAGACCGAAGTCCCGCTTCTCTAAGCCGAGTTAACACGTCTTCAATAGAGGTCTTTTCGATCTTCGCAAACCAGTCGATCTCGACGGCCGTCCAGGCCTTGATTTGTATCTTTGGATGAGTCTCGTGGATCGCTTTGATGATGTTCAGGTATTGCTCGAAGGACCAGTGTGGATGCATACCGCCGACAATATGGACCTCGGAGAGCTCGTCGTTGATGCGGCCGAGTATCTCTTCGATAGTCATCTCATAGCCGTTCGGGTCTTTGACCTTGACGGCAAAATCACAGAAACGGCAGTCGAGAACACACACGTTCGTGGGATTAATCTGACGGTTCATTACGAAGTAGACCAGGTCCCCGTTTTTACTACGCTTGACGTGGTCGGCGATCTTCCCAAGGGACGTGATATCCGCCGTCTCCAAAATAGCCAGACCGTCCTTGCGGTCGAGCCTGCGACCCTCTAGCACCTTGGCCCATATGGAAATCAGAGCTCGATCTTGGAAAGCTATGTCTTGTACGCGCAGAGGTTCCCCCGTAGTCATTGGTTTGCTCCAGATTGTCCCGCCGAGCCCGGGGCAAGCCCGCCCCGAAGAATCCAAAAAGGCCGGCAAACCCCCCCGACAGAATAGTGCGTCTCTTTTACTCTAGGCAAATTGGCCGGCCTCTGGAAAGAGAAAGGATTCTTGAATTCTCGAGTTCTTGAGTCCTTGAGTTCTACAAAGGGCGCTCAAAGCTGCTAGTCAATGCCATATTCCCCCCATCGCTTGTTGACCTGTTCGACCACATCCGGGTCCATCACGATGGTATTTGGGTAGCCGGGTTTGAAACTGGCGTCGATGCCCAGGCAACCGCGGTGGACGGGCCAGGCCCCGCGTAGGCTGGATTCGGCGAAAACGACGTCTCGAGCGGCATCGAATCGAGTGAAGATCCCCCAGAGTAGCTTCTCACGGTCATTGAGATCGATGTCCGGACTGACGGCGGCGATGATTTTCAGTGGCTCGAGCTCTGGCCTCGTGACAAGATACTGAACTACATCGCGTGGCTTGCCTTCTACTTGAACGACCAGCATCGTGTCGCCCAGTACTTGAAAGGACCGGACCCGGCGATCCAACCGACGAGGCTCTATGGAGGGAAGACGGTGCGACTCGGGGGCTTCTCCTTTGGAGGTGGCGTCGAGAATCATCTTGCTGCCGAGGTTCAACTTGAAACTAGTGAAATCAAGTGTGTCCAGTGGTACGCCGGGCAAGAGGAGGAAGTCTTCGGCAGGGTCAAAGTACTTGCGAATCGATTCCAGGATGGCATCGAAGCTGCGGACGTTGACACCAGCGCTGACGAGGACAATGGCCTTGGTGAGAGCCAGTTGGCCTGTCCCCAAAAGCCCCAGAGCGGTTTTCAAGGCCTCCTTTTCGTATCGTTCCTCGACCGCCACCACTAGGAGGTTGTGGAAGCCTGCTTCGTAGTAGGCCCATAAGTCTCTAACTTCAGGGTGGATCAGCTTGAGCAGAGGGCCCATCATTTCTTGGACCGCCTCGCCTAGATAGCGATCTTCCTGTGGAGGTTGACCGACAATGGAAGCCGTGAAGATCGCGTCTCGTCGCCGAGTGATCTTCTTGATGTGAAAGACGGGAAACGGCGACTGGTGTGAGTAATGTCCGAAGTGGTCCCCGAAAGGCCCCTCTGGTTCGCGCTCGTGGGGCGGAACTTGGCCCTCTAAAATGAAATCGGCATGGGCTGGCACCTCGAGATCCACCGTACGCCCTTGAACAACTTCGGTGGCTTTTCCGCGGAGGAGGCCCGCAAATGCAACTTCATCGAAGCCTTCAGGCAAAGGTGCGACAGCAGCTAAGAGCAGCGCCGGATCGGTTCCCACGACCACGGCAACATCCAACGGTTGGTTTTGCTGCTCGGCACGATGATAGTGGTAGCCACCTCCCTTCATAATCTGCCAGTGCATGCCGGTCCGATCCGGTCCGAAGACCTGCATACGGTAAATGCCTAGATTGCCCACCTTCGATTCTGGGTCTCGTGTCGAGACCAGGCCCAATGTAAAGAAGCGACCCGCATCTTCGGGCCAGCACTTGAGAATGGGAAGACGGTCGAGGTTGGGAGGCTCTTCGACTTCTTGGCACGGGCCGCGCCGAGCTTTCTTCGTCCGCATGGAGAGAGCACGCCAGAGAGGCTTTCTGTTCTCGAAGAGACTGGAAAGTGTGGGGGGATTGATCCGTTGAGCGAGGCGAAAAAGCTCTTGTCCGAGCTCACCGGGGTGGCGACCCAAGGCCCATTCGATACGTCGTCGCGCTCCAAGGATGTTGACAGCGAGAGGAAAGGGACTTCCTTTGACGCGCTCGAAGAGGAGTGCCGGGCCCTCATCGCGAACGACACGGCATACGATTTCTGTGATTTCGTGTTCAGGATCGACCTCGATTGGAATGCGCCGAAGATCACCTCGGCGCTCCAGGTCGTCTAGAAAACTCCGGAGATTCGTGAAGCTCA
>JAUVQL010000093.1 GCA_030598165.1 Acidobacteriota bacterium
AAGCGGTATTTCCCTCCCGTGGGTTTAAGGAGCATCTTTGTCGATGAGGCCCAAGTACTGGGTGCCTCGGTAGTATTCGTGATGGGCCAGACCGTACCCAACCACGAATCCTTCCTTATCTAGTTTAAAGCATGTGTAATCGACGGGGCATTCCACTTTGCGGTGAACTTCCCGGTCGATGATAGCAACGACTTTGAGGGAGCGTGGTTTCCAGTCCTCGAGGATGTGTTCGGCGATGAAGCTCATTGTGACCCCAGTATCCACGACGCCTTGCAAGAGCAATAGGTCACGGGAGCCTAAATGCGTATCGGCGCCGAAGGCTATATCGATCCGTTTGCCCTCAGAGGAGCTGACGATTTTCAGAAAATCGCATATTAATGGGAGCTCGATGGCGCGAATGAGGTCCGCCATGAAGACCATGGCATTCGGTAGTATCCCGACCACGGCGATCTGCCCATCCCTGAAATCTTGGGTGATCTGCTGGCCCAGTGCGCGAACTCGCCCTTGAATTTCCTGCTCAGTGTACAGAATCTCAGGTTTGACTAGTTCGTTCATCTTTCCACCCAGCTTAATTGGAGCATCCGTCGGGCTTCTGGAGCAATCCGAGAAAGCTCCGATACTCCGTATCCTACGACCCAGAGGACATCCCGTTCCCCATGCACGACCAAAGGAACCAACCTACGACGGTCTCGCTCCACTTGGCGATCCATCAAATAGCGGGACAGCGACTTGCTGCCCGGCGCGCCCAGGGGCTGAAATCGGTCGCCGCTTTTGGGGCTTCGTACTCTCAAGTAGGTCGCCTCATCCCATCCCTCAGGGATGGCAACGACTACCGAAGGCCCCGCTGCAGCGGGAAGTGTTGCCTTGGCAACCTCTTCTGTCTCGATACGGCCTCCGGCTTCGGGAATCTCCAGTCCCCCAGGAACCGGAAGCTCGTACTCATATTCATTATAGCCGTCTTGAGACCGAACCTCAGACTCGAGTTGCATCTCTTTTTTCTGAGAGTGGTGCCGGTTCTGGCGAACCCTTCTGAACCACACTTCCTCGAAGGACCGGCCGCAATCGACCCCCGGAAGTGCCAATTGTCGTCCACTCTTACCGGCGGCGCAAAGTCGAAGTACGGCGTCGATGTGCTGGAGGCCGAGGCCCCGCAATTCTCCACGGACCGCCCTTAGGGCCGCCCGGACGACACGACGTGCTATGGCCGGGTGAAGGCCTTCCAACCATGATGCGGGAAGATGCAGTTCTTCTTTGATTTCTTGCGAAGAAATCAGGTCTTGAAGAAGGGCCGCGGCCTTTTGCTCCATCCAGTCGTCTTCATCCTGGAGCAGACGAGCGCTGCGAGCGAGCGTCGCGACGAGAGCCGGGTTGAATTCTTTTTCGAGCAAAGGCAGAACCCTGTGTCGGATGCGATTTCTTGGGATGGAGCAATCGTCGTTGGTGGGGTCGTGACGAAATTGGATCTTACGTGCTGCGAGGAAATCCAGTACTTCGCGGCGCTTGATTTCCAACATGGGACGGATAATGGAGACGTCTACTACGGGATACATCGCTGCGAGGCCAGTGGTTCCGGAGCCCCTCAACAGACGTAGAAGAAAAGTCTCAGCTTGATCGTTTTGGGTGTGTCCCAAAGCGATACGTGTACATCCGAGCCGACGGGCTTCGACCTCCAAAAAACGATAACGGGCTTGCCTGGCAGCTTCCTCTAGAGAAAGTCTGAGCTCGCGGGCTTCACGGGCTACATCGGCCCTGCCGGTGACGAGACTCAGGTCCATTTGTCGAGCCAATTGATCGCAGAACTTCTCATCCTCATCCGCGCCATCTCGAAGTCTGTGATTGAAATGAGCAAGCTGCAAGCCGAAATCAAAACAAGACCACATCTGACGGAGCTCTTGAAGCGCCAAAATCAATGCCACGGAGTCCGGCCCCCCCGAGACAGCAACGAGCAGCCGATCGCCCGGTTGGATCATGTCATGTCGTTCGATCGTTGCCGCCACTCGACGGACGAACATCGGCACCTTGACTGCCGTAGTCGCACTCGACGTATCGCTGTTCATGGATGTCGGCTTGCGCGCTCACCGATAAAGTGCTCGAACTCTAGCCCTGCTCAACGAGAGTGGGTACCAGCGCGCTTGAAACGTATGAGCTACACCGTCGTCAGGACTATGGTGAAGACCCGCTAAATACTGTATATTAATAGTGTTTGCGGGACAATGTCAAGAAAAGTGGGCACCCGTTTCGTCGGGCTACCACCTCAATCAAGGAGAAATCCATCCTATGGATTGCTCGACCTGTGGCATCAGTGATGAGGAAAAGCAGTTGAAGAGGTGTCCTATCTGCTTCAAACATTTCTGTGACGATTGCGCCACCAACCGAGGCGGACGGCTGTTTTGCTCCAAGTTGTGCGCCGACTACTTCTTCTTTGGCGATGAGGAATGAGACTCGGCCCTGATTCGAGTCAAGGTTGATCGGAATGAGGTGTTTCCGGCGCGCGGACAGGGCGCGCTTTGACGCGCACCACACGTCGCCGGGACATTTTTTCGACAGCAAAGACCATCCCGCCTGCGGCAATTTCTTCTCCTTCGACCGGAATCCTTCCCAAGCGTGACAGAATGAATCCAGCGAGGGTGTTGTAGTCCGGGAGCTCCGGCAGATCGACGGGAAGCTGGTCATTCAGGTCTTTGACAGATATGACCCCATCCAAGAGATACTCCCCGGTTGGAAGTCGCCTGATTTGTGGCGTCTCGTCTTCCTGCTCGTCAACGATCTCCCCGACAATCTCTTCCAGTAGGTCCTCGAGCGTGACGAGTCCCTCGACGCCGCCATGCTCGTCCACCACTAGAGCCATGTGAACATGGAGCCTCTGCATCTGCTCGAGCGCCGTTTCTACCTTTGCGCTGTCGGGCAAAAAGAATGGTTTTCGAAGAACCTGACTCAGCTTGAATCGGACCTGAGAGCCCCAGTAGGCAATGATGTCCTTCGAGTAGACCAGACCCTCGATGGTGTCCAGGGTCTCTCTGAATACCGGCATCCTTGAAAAGCGGCGCTGCTGGATGAGCGAGACAATTTCTTCCAGTGAGGTACCCGCCTCGACGGCAACGATCTCCGTCCGTGGAACCATCACCTCGGAAACACGATGTTCGCCGAGCTCGAGTACCTTACGGAGCATTTGCCGTTGCCCCCCGCCCTCTTCCCCCGTGGTTCCTCCCGCGAAAACGATGGCTTTGATCTCTTCAAGAGAGATTTCCAAGTGGACGGGCCGAGGGCGCTCCCCCAGGAGCCTCAAGAATCCACTCGATATCCAGTTCAGGAGTTGGACGGCTGGGCCGAGAACCTTGATGAAGAAGACGATGGGACGAATGACGAAAAACGACCATCTCTCGGGGTGGCGTGCTGCAAAGCTCTTGGGAATCATCTCCCCGAACACGAGGATCAAACCAGTTAAAACAACCGTGGCAATGGATATGGCCTGGGCACGCTTTTCCGGAGAGGCTACGGCTAAAGTAACGCCATAGGTAATGAGTGCGCCGGCAGCCGTATTGACGAATACGTTTCCGGTCAAGATCGTGCCGAGGACCTTTTCGGGGTAGGCAAGAACCTCACGGGCTATTTTGGCAGATCGCTTGGTCCTCTCGAGGTGTTGGAGGCGATAGCGGTTCAGGGACATCAGAGCTGTCTCTGAGCCCGAGAAGAACGCAGAAAGAGAAAGGATGAGAATTAGGCTCACAATCGCGGCGAATAACATGGGGATGGAGTCGTTGGACGAGCTTATTATGTTAGTCACCGATGACAGGATCAAACTTTTGACCGCCCGACCATTCCGACCATTCGTCCGAGTTCCCATCACTCGCGATTGAGGCTAGAATTAGCCGCCAAGTCGCGGCCGGGGCGTGCACATGTTTCACGGAGCGGATTCATTCCCGTCCGGAAGGACTCCTGGGCCAAGGTTATGAGACGGAACGCATGACAGACGTTGACCGCGGGTAAGAGGATGCGAGTATCGATTATTGGATCCGGGACCTGGGGAACCGCTTTGGCTCGGCTGACGTGCCTTAGGGGCCATGGGGTCAGGCTATGGGCCCGAGAACGGGAGGTGGTCGAGTCCATCCGTGACCGGCGCCTCAACGAGCTCTTCCTTTCGGATGTTGAGTTACCGCAGGAGATTTTTGTCACAGGAGAATTGTTGGAGGCAGTGGAGGGCGCTGAAATCGTCCTTGTGGCAGTCCCTTCACAGCATCTCAGAGGAGTTGTTGAACGGTTGGTCCCTCATGTTCCCGCGAACGCTTTTTTCGTCAGTGCTACCAAAGGACTAGAGGAAGGCACTTGTCTCCGTATGAGCGAGGTTATCGGCGAGGTCGCGCCGGATTTCAAGGGGCGCGTCGTAGCCATCTCGGGTCCGACATTCGCTCGTGAAGTCGCGAAAGAGTATCCAACGGCTTTGGTGGCCGCCGGTGTGGAGCCAGGCCTAGCGAGGACTGTGCAAACAGCGTTTTCGACCACCAGCTTCCGTATCTACACCAATGACGACATCGTTGGTGTAGAGATTGGTGGTGCGGTCAAGAATGTGATTGCCATTGCCGCTGGCGTCGGAGCGGGGTTGGGCCTGGGGCACAATCCCCTTGCCGCTCTCGTAACCCGGGGATTACGAGAGATATCTCGACTCTCCGAGGCCATGGGTGGAAGACGCGACACTCTGTCCGGCCTCGCCGGTATGGGAGATCTTCTATTGACCTCGACCGCCAAGCTCTCACGTAATCGGACACTAGGTTATGAGTTGGGGCGCGGAAAGCCACTGGCGGAGATCCTATCCTCCATGCGCATGATTGCTGAGGGGGTTCCCACCACGCGTGCCACGGTGACTCTAGCTAAGAAGTACAACGTGGAGATGCCCATCACCTTCCAGACGGATCGTCTTCTCAGAGACGAGACGACACCAGAAAAGGCAATTCAAGAATTGATGAGCCGGCCTCTTAGGGAAGAGTAGCCAGCTACAAGGATAGTCATCAGTGACCAGTGACCAGTAACCAGTTTAGTTATCATATCAGTAACCAGTACCAGTGGTACTGATGATGGGTCTTCACTGGTCACTGATGACCCGCCTTCGCCGCCAAGTCCTTCATCGGCGGCTACGGCGAGGTCTCGCCGTAGCTCCGCAACGGAGTCGGTTGAGGCGGAGCGTAGGCGGACTGATCACTTCATAGAGACCCGTTAACCCTCGGGGGCGCCCGGCGTTCCCGCCTAGACTCTTACTTCATAAAGCACCGCT
>JAUVQL010000062.1 GCA_030598165.1 Acidobacteriota bacterium
GGTACGATGACGACGCGCTTCTCTCCTTTTTTCATTTGTGCCACAGCCTCATCGAAACCGGCCGTCACATGATCTGCACCAACCTCGAAAGCGAACATCTCGCTTTCGTCAACTCCAGCTTCGACACGATACGGTGCACCCGCCTCCACAGTACTTCGAAACTTCAGTCCTTTTGCCGTGTGTCCAAGGTAGCGAAGCGTAAGAGTGTCTCCGGTGGCGGGTAGGCGGCCTCGACCTTCCTGAACGACGACGTATTGCCAACCGCTGTCCATTGCGACGGCGTCGGGCCATTGAGCTTGGACATACTCTTCTTCCGCTTTGCGCTTTGCTGCCTCCCGTGTCTTTGCATCCTCTTCGACCACACCAACGAGCTTCTGAAAAGACCCGTTATCCGGGTGGAACGCTTTTGCCGTTTCACCGACACGTACGATGCGAACCGTCTCGATTGGGTCGTCTCGAACGATTTGAGTGACGACATCCATTCCCTCGAAGACTTCCCCGAAGACCGCGTAGTCACCATCGAGGTAAGAACGGTTACCGAGAGTGATGTAGAACTGGTTGTTGGCCGTGTGCGGGCCACTGTTGGCCATTCCCACGGCTCCGGCGTGGTCGTGACTGAGGGCGGGGTGGATCTCATTAGGAATAGCAAAACCGGAGTCCTCCGACTGCTCTGTATTGGGTGCTCCACCTTGGATCACATGCCCCGGGACCACACGTTGGAACTTCGAGCCATCGAAAAAAGGGATTCCTTCGGCAAACGCGGCGTTTTGAAGCGTACCTTCTGCCAGCCCGACGAAGTTCGCCACTGTCATTGGTGTCTTCCCTTGCTCCAGTTTGATGACGATCGTACCTTTCGGAGTCCGGATCTCGGCATAGAGTCCGTCGGGATAGTGACTTTGGGCACAGGCGAGGCCCCAGATTCCAAGAAATAGCAACCAGATGATGAACTGTAGCTTTCTCGTTTTCATGTCAGCTCCCGTAACTTATTTTTGGTGCACTATATCGCTGGCGGTAACGAGGTCGAACCATGCGACGCATCGTATCATCTCTCCCACAACCCCAACACACAATTCAACATCTGCTCGGACGGGTAAGACCTTCACGGTGGTCGCCGTCATGCTGCTCCTTTGTGCGGGCAGTACAAGCTCCGATAGTATCGGCAACACCTCACGGTAAGAGCTCGAATGCTTTTATATGCGAGGGTTGTATCTTACCGAAGTGACGCCGATCGGTGGTGGCGATCGACCGAAGCCGGAGTCGCTCGGCGATGGCAACCACAGAGGCGTCCACGAAACCGATATCAGGATACTGCTCCATAAGGGTTGCTGTGCGCTCGAAGTCCTTGGTCGTCAGGTTCTGTACCGAGACTTCTCCCGCCGCGACCGAACGGACGAAAGCCAACTCGGCGGAGGGACCTAAGCGGAGATGTACTAGGTACGCCACCTCGGGCAGGACGGTCATGGGAACCAGTAGGACATCGGGTTGGTCGGCAAGGAGATCTCTCGCCCGCTCGTGCCAATCGTCGTCCACGTCGGCAAGGGCATAGAGAACACCTGTGTCGAGGAGAAGTGCCATCAAGCACGCTTCTTGTTAGTTGCTGGATTCGATTTTGCTGGTCGTTTGCCAGTGCGTCCCTTACGCGCCTTTCCTGAGGGAAAGTCCTGCCAGAGTAGCTCTTCGTGCTTTTCTGCGGTGTTCCTATGGCCGCTCCGGCCCATTGCGACAAAGCTGGGACCGGAAGCTGCCTTTTTGCGCTGCGCTACATAACTTCCGAGGGCTTCTCGTACGAGCCCGCTGACCGGTCGCTTTTCTCGCTCGGCGAGCGCACGCAGGTCCCGCTCCAGGGCTTCGTCGATGAAGATCGTGGTACGCTTCATATGACGTATGATAGCATATATCATATGAATGAACAACCGCGGAATCAGTGACAGTCACCACCACATCTCTATTAGATTGTTAGAGATAAGTGGTGACTGTCACCACTATTTCTTGACGTATTCGAACTCGAAGGGCTTGTCCTTGACGTTGGTTTTTTGGGGCGGAGCGATCCAGTTCGCGATCTTTCCAGGCTCGTAGACGGGCATCATGAGACTGTTGACGTAAGCCCTATCCTCTTCCGAAGGAAGCCACTCGCCTTTCTTAGCATTCCACTCTTCCTCGGAGATCATCTCGCCCTCGGGAGTGAAGAAAGAACTCCCGTAGGTTCCAATCTCCCGGTGGAAGGCCGTGTGCGGAAGGCTCAGCCGGTGAGAAACACCGCTTTTGTCTATGATTCTGTTCCAGCGTTCGACGCCCTTCTGGCAGTCTTCGATGTAGGCATCGCGCAAAACTTCGTTCATCGCGTTGCGTAACGGTACGTCTTCGTGGACCATCTTGCCCTCTTTGATGATGTCCAGAGGATAGAAACCTTCGAGAGCCTTGTGGTCGTCATGCTTTTCTTCCTTGTAGCGTCCCTTGAGACCGGCCGCAAAGTACTGGGCGGCGTTGGACGAGACTTCTCCTCCGAATAGATCCAAAGACACGCTGAACCAGAAGTTCAAGAATTTCTGAAGCGTCGGGAGGTCGATACCCCCTTGTTTCCTTACGTCGTCGCCACCTTCGCGCATCAGCTCGGCGGCGCGTTGGATCACCCGGCCAATTCCCGTTTCGCCCACCGACATGTGGAAGGCCTCCTCGGTCAGCATGAAACGGCACGTTCTAGACAAGGGATCGAAGCCGCTCTCGGAAAGAGCCAGAAGCTGGTACTTCCCATCGCGATCGGTAAAGAACGTGAACATGTAGAAGCTCAGCCAGTTGTCGCAGGGCTCGTTGAAAGCAGCCAACAGACGCGGCTTGTCTTCATTGCCGCTCCGCCGTTCCAGAAGCGCCTCGGCTTCTTCGCGTCCGTCGCGTCCAAAATACGAGTGAAGTAGATACACCATCGCCCAAAGGTGACGTCCTTCCTCCACGTTCACTTGGAAGAGATTGCGTAAATCGAGGAGGCTGGGAGCGGTCTTTCCGAGACGCCTCTGCTGCTCAACGCTTGCTGGTTCCGTATCCCCTTGGGTCACAATGAGGCGTCGGAGTTGCGTGCGGAACTCACCGGGAACTTGCTGCCACGCCGGTTGGCCTTCGAAGTCACCGAAGCCAATCTTACGATCGGCTAGGGCCGGCGTAAGAAAAATGCCCCACCTGTAATCGGGCATCTTGACGTAATCGAAGTTGGCCCACCCGCTCGGCTCGACCGAGATGGCGGTGAGTAGGTAAACGTCGTCCTCCTGAAATCCGTCCGGTCCCATCTCGCGCCACCACTTCAGATAGTTGGGCTGCCACTTCTCGAGCGCCCTCTGGAGCTTGGCATCGCCGGACAGATTGACGTTGTTTGGAATTTTTGCATCTAGTTCCAGCACTTCAGGTTCTCCTCCAGTCGAATTGCGGCAAGCTCGGCTTACCGTAAAGCGTGAGCGCCCCCTTCTCTCCTACTGCATTGGGCCGCTGAAAAATCCAGTTCTGCCAAGAAGAGAGGCGACCAAAAATCTTCGTCTCCATGGTCTCGGGGCCGGCAAATCGAAGTGACGCCTCCATACCGGTCAAGGCATCCGGCGAAAAACCGGCCCGTTCTTCGACGGCAATTCGGATCTCGTCCTCCCAATCGATGTCATCGGGAGCAAAAGTCACTAAGCCATATTCCGCAGCTTCCTCCGCTTCAACGAGGCCATCAAGTCCCAAGACGCTTTCGAGTTGCTCCGAGTCTCCCAAGAAACGGGTCTGGAGCCGTGAGAGACCGTTCCCCATGGGAAAGGAGTCTCGATTCAAAGGACTCAATCCGACTCGTGGAGTTGGCTCCCCACCCGCCAGCATGTAGCTCCTATCAGCAGCCAGTGCCAGCTCGAAAAGACTTCCCACGAAACACGACCCCGGCTCGATGAGGGCGAACAAGCTGCGCGCCGTTAGATCGAGCCTCTTGAACGTGCGGCGCATTTTCAAGATGATTTCGTTGACGAGCCAGTTTTCTGACAAAGCCGCCAACGTTTTATCGACGGCTAAAACCGCTTCAGGATCCCCGGTTGTCTTCAAGACGAGGAGACCAACGGTCTCGTGGTTGAATCGGAGACGGCAGAGCAGATCGTCGAGCTCCCGCGACATGGCGAGAGGCCAGTAGTCACAACCCGCCTCGTGGATGGCTTCTACCGTATCGGGTTGAGCACCTTCGGGTCCGCGGACCGTTACTTCAGCCGTTCGCTGCGCGGGATTGATCGCGGCCTCAACGTGGCGGTAGTTAATGGCTTTATCACTCACCTGCGGTGCGAGAGGTTCGAGCTCGATCCCCTTCCCTTCCGCCCTTCGAGGAGAGGACTCGGCCAGAGCTTGGACCCTTTCTTCCACAAGCTTGTCGAACCGGCTCCGTGGAGCCACATCATCGACCAGCCCCCATTCCTTGGCGCGCTTGCCTTTCATTCCTTCGACTAAAGTCGAGAAAACATCGGCGCGGTCGCGCCGGACCATTCGCTTGTCCACGAGTCGCGTCAATCCGCCGGTCCCTGGAAGCACCGCCAGCAATGGAGCCTCGGGGAGGGCCACGACGGCGTTTCCATCGTCAATGAGAAGGATCTCGTCGGCCGCCAGTGCAAGCTCGTATCCGCCGCCGGAGGTGATCCCGTTGAGGGCGGCGATGTACTTCTGACCGCTCGCCTGGCTCGCTTCCTCCATACTGAGTCTCGTCTCATTGGTGAACTTGCAGAAGTTGACCTTGAAGGGATGCGACGAGCTCGCCAACATAAAGATGTTCGCGCCTGCCGAGAAAATACGCTCCTTGGCGCTTTGAATCACTACCACCTTGACTTCGGGATGCTCGAATCGAAGGCGCTCCACGACATCCGCCAGCTCGATGTCGACACCGAGGTCATAGCTGTTGAGCTTGAGCTGGTACCCGGGCCGGAGCCCACCGTCCTCCCGAATGTCCAGAGTCAGGTATGCTGTAGGTCCTTCGGTTTTCAGTTTCCAGTGCCGATAACGGCTGGGATGAGTCTCCAATACAATCGGTTCCATAGTGCCATCAGCATATTCGGGATGTGTGCCGCTCGCAAGCCTAAATGAATTATACTACTTGCATTTCACCATTCACTAGCATTATAGTTCTACATATGGACTCCCAGGCCTTTCTCCAAGAACTTGGACAACGCGTTCGAGCAAGAAGGCTTCGTCGAGGTCTTAGCCAAGAGCGCTTGGCCCAGGCAGCGGGACTTTCTCCCCGGTTCCTCTCTCAAATCGAGAGCGGTCGCGGCAACATCTCCGTGGTTCGCCTGTTCGAGCTTGCCCGTGCACTGGAAATCCCGCTCCAGGACCTTTTGAGAAGCCCCAACGGCCATCAGGTCATTTCTCTCGTCGGGCTTCGAGGAGCCGGCAAAACCACTGTCGGCAGGCGATTGGCTCGATCTCTCAAGAGACAGTTCTGGGAGCTCGACCGTATGATCGAAGAAGAGGCAGGGCTTCGCTTAGGGGAGATCTTTGCATTGCACGGCGAGGACTACTACCGACGACTGGAGCGCGAAGTCTTGAGGAGATTTCTGACGTCGGGTCAGAAAGGCGTGGTGGCTAGTGGTGGCGGCCTAGTCACCGATCGCGTGACATATGACATGTTGAAACAAGCGTCGCTGACGGTCTGGCTCAAGGCAAGCCCTGAAGACCACTTGGCGCGGGTCGCGGCTCAAGGCGATCGGCGACCCATGGCGGGACGGGCGGATCCCCTTGCCGAGCTTCGGGCGCTCCTGCGCGCGAGAGAGCCACTCTACGCTGAAGCCGAGGTGATGATCGAAACCTCGACTTCCACTCCAGAGGAAGCGGCCCACGCTATTCTGCAGCGAGCCAACGTAAACCGCGATTGAGATTCCTTACATTTCCCAAAACACTTGGTCGGGCCCTAATAGATTGCTAGGATGGGCCCGTGCTTAAGCGACTCACTTTGCTGACTGTACTAATAGCCATTGGTTTAACGGCAGTCGGCGGACGAGGTCAATCAGACAAACCCCTTTCCATCCTTCATATTCTCAACATTCCGGCGTTCAGCGATTTCGCACTCTCCCCGGACGGGAAGCAGGTAGCTGTGACCGCGTCGGCTTTCGGGAAGGAGAATATTTTCGTCATCTCCGATCCCGAAGAGCGGGGCGTACCTGCGGTGGGTACCGAAGGCCGGGCTCGTTATCGCCAACCGGATTGGTCTCCCGACGGTAAGAGCCTGACGTTCGTCTCCGATCGAGAGGAAGGCTGGCACGTTTTTACCGCCACTCCGGGCACCAATGAGACGAAGCAGATCACCCATCACCAAGGCGACGACCGCCAACCCCGATGGTCACCCGTCGGTAAGCACATCGCTTATCTCTCCCCACGACTCGGTGGCGAAACAGGATGGGACGTTTGGGTTGTCGCTTCCGAAGGCGGCCAACCACGCCGACTGACGAA
>JAUVQL010000077.1 GCA_030598165.1 Acidobacteriota bacterium
CTCTCGAAATCGATCCGTACCGTGGTCTTTCCCCTCATTTCAACGTCGTCTCGGCCCGTGCCCGAGCGCTCACCGCTCTCGTCGAGGACGATTCGGTGGTTGTCGTGGCGCCGGCAACGGCGCTCCTCTACCGTACGACGTCACCGTCCGTTTTTGCCAAGGGGATCGTGAAGCTACATAGAGGAGCCATTTTCGAGCCGGGCGAGCTCGAGCGAAGACTTCTGGATGCCGGCTATATTCATGAGGATCCCGTCATGTCGCCGGGCGATTTCGCTCGTCGCGGAGGGATCCTCGATGTACATCCGCCGGATGCCCCCGAACCACTTCGATTGGAGTTCGTTGGCGAAGAGATCGACGAGATCCGTACTTTTAGTCCGGAGACCCAACGTACCATGGGCTCTTTGGAGGAAGCCCGGATCTGTCCGGCCCGGGAGTGGACTTTCAACGGCTCGCATCGAGAAGAGCTTTTGGAGCGGTTGAGAGAAAAAGGCGTAACGAGTGAGCTGATTGCAGACATTGAAAGTGGGAGTTTTCCGCCCGGCATCAGCTTTGCGCTACCCGAGCTCGCTGATTTCAAGAGCACTTTTTTCGACTACGTAGGTGATGGCATCGTCTTGGTCGAGGAACCTGCGGAGGTCCTTCGATATCTCTCGACTGAATGGGAACGTGTCCTCGATAGTTATGGCGAGGTACCCTCGCGAGAGGGGATCGCCCAACCCGAACCGGCAAAGCTTCTTCTGTCCCTCGACGACCTTTCGTCCCGATTAGCCGCGCGATCGGTGAGCTTCCAGGAACTGGACATCATGGAGACCCTCCCAACAGAGGAAGTGACGCCCAGCCAAAGGTTCCATTTATCCAGTCAGCTGTTGCCGGTTTTTCGAGGGAACGTCAAGGACTTCGTCGATGAGATCCGGAGGCAGAAAAGTGCGCTCCGACAGGTTCATATTTTCGTCGGTCATCGCGGTCTTGCCGAACGGCTGATTGAGATCCTCCAAGAATCCGGTTTGTCGGCTGGTTTGACAGACGATGGGCCCGTGGAAGCGGGAACAGTGGCTTTGCACCTCGGCAACCTCTCCCATGGCTTTGTTTTGCCCGAGCTCGGGCAGGCTGTCTTTTCCGGTCGAGACCTCTTTAGTGAGCCGCCGCGACCCGAGAAACGTCGTGCCCACAAGCTGGGTCGGTTCCTTTCCGATTTTCGTGATCTGAAGCTTGGGGACTACGTGGTCCATGCCGATCACGGGATTGGCGTCTTCACAGGTCTCAAGCAAGTCTCCGGAAACGGCAGTAGCGAAGAGTTCGTTCTCCTCGAGTACATGGGGGGTGACAAAATCTACGTACCGGTGGAGAAGCTCGATCTGTTGGAAAAGTACTCCAGTGCGGAGAGCGCCAAGCCCAGACTCGATAAGCTTGGCGGTACAGGGTGGGAACGGGTCAAGAAACGTGTCCGGAAATCCATGCGCGACATGACCCAGGAACTTCTTCAACTTTATGCAGCCAGAAAGGCCATCCCCGGACATGCTTTCGCGACGGATACGCACTGGCAATCGGAGTTCGAGGATCTGTTCGAGTATGAGGAGACGGTCGACCAGTTTCAAACCATCGATGAAGTCAAACGAGATCTCGAAGCGACCTTTCCGATGGATCGGCTTTTGTGTGGTGACGTGGGCTATGGCAAGACGGAAGTGGCGATGCGGGCCGCATTCAAGGTGGTGATGGAGGGGAAGCAGGTGGCCATCTTGGTGCCCACGACGGTGCTCGCTTTCCAGCATTACAACACGTTCAAGACCCGTTTTGCTCCGTTCCCGGTTCTTGTCGGAATGCTCTCGCGTTTCAAGACCGCCAAGGACCAAAAGGTGATTACGAAGGGATTGACGGAGGGCACCATCGATATCGTCATCGGGACCCACCGCTTGTTTTCCAAAGACGTCAAGTTTCATGATCTCGGACTGTTGGTCGTCGACGAAGAGCAGCGGTTCGGGGTGAGTCACAAAGAACGCATCAAGAAGATGCGTCGCCGGGTGGATTGCTTGACGATGACCGCCACTCCCATACCACGAACGCTCAACATGTCCCTTTCCGGTATTCGAGACCTTTCCGTCATAGAGACACCTCCAAAGGACCGGATGGCGATTCAAACCTATATCACGCACCTCGACCAGAAGGTTCTTGCAAAGGCGATGCGGTATGAGCTCGGTCGTGGGGGACAGGTGTATTTTGTTCACAACCGGGTGGGCTCCATTTACTCGATGGCTTCGTTTCTGCAACGGCTCGTGCCGGAGGCACGCATTGTCGTGGCGCACGGACAAATGAAAGAGTCCGAGCTCGAGCAAGCCATGCTCCGCTTCGTCGGTCGTGATTTCGATGTCCTCGTGAGCACGACGATTATCGAGAACGGTCTAGACATTCCTCTCGTCAATACGCTCATCGTCAACCGGGCCGATCGCTTCGGGCTCTCTCAGCTATACCAGCTGCGAGGGCGGGTGGGACGTTCGAACCGCCGTGCCTATGCCTACCTGCTCGTGCCGGATCAGAAACGGTTGACGCCCGTTGCAAGAAGGCGGCTGGCGGCGATCCGGGAGTTCAGTGATCTCGGTGCCGGTTTCCGCATCGCCGCATTGGATCTCGAGCTGCGGGGTGCTGGAAACTTACTGGGTGGTGAACAGCATGGACACATCGAGGCGGTAGGCTTCGACATGTACATCAAGCTCCTCGAGGAGACGGTGCGTGAGCTCTCCGGGGACGAGGAAGTGGAGCCGGCCCGTGCCACTTTGAATCTCAAAATCGATCTCCGGATCCCTGAGGACTTCATTCCCGACGTCAATCAGCGGATGTCGGTTTACAAGCGAACGTCTTCCGCTCGAGACCAAGCGACCCTCGAACGACTCTCCGCGGAGCTTCGGGATCGTTACGGTCCGCTTCCAACACCGGTGTTACAGCTTCTGGATTATGCTCGCTTACGGCTGTTGGCTGAAAAGGTACGGATTCTATCCATCGAACGAGAAGCCGGCATTCTCGCCGTCCGTTTCGACCCTTCCTCGCCGGTAGATCCTGCTCGGCTGGTCCAGTTGGCGGAGCGTTTACCTGGAGCTCAGTTGACCCCGGGGGGCGTCTTGAAGCTCCCGCTGGCAGGTTACGAGCCTCCGGAGCTCCTTTCGACGGTTCGGGAACTATTGCTCGAGCTTACTCCCTACTCTATGATGGCAGATAGGGCCTTAGGGTCCGCGCAAGAATAAGGGAGATTTTGGAATGAGGGCGTCAAGAGGGTGGACTGCCGCGGGGCTGGTTCTGGCCTTGGCGGGATGCGGCGAGCCCCTCGCGGACGACCCGGTCATTTTAGAAATCGGTGACCGGGCGATAACTCATTCCCAGTTCGAAGGATACGTTGCGAGCCTGGTCGACGATCAAGCTCCCTTCGCTGAGGGAGAGCTCAAGGCGGAGCTTTTGAGCCAGTTCATCGATGAGCAGCTTCTGCTAATGGCGGCGGGCGCGAAAGGGATCCAAGTCGATCCTAGCGAAGTTGAAACCTTGGCCCAGCAAGTCGAATCCGTGGCCGACGGTCGAGAAACGGCAAGCTCGGATGATGTGGAAGCCCGTCGAGCAAAAACCCGAATGGACTTCAAAAGCCACCTTCTGGTGCGCAAGTTCATCGGTGAGCAAGTGCTGAAGGACCTGGAAGTGGCAGAGACTGATATTGCCAGCTACTATGAACGACACCGAGAGTTCTACAGGCGGCCGGAGGCCGTGGACGTCTCTCAGATTTTGGTCGATTCGGAAGAAGAAGCGGCCGAGATCATGGAAGAGCTCAAGAAGAAGCCCTCGCGTTTCGAGGAGTTGGCACAAGAGCGGTCGACGGGACCCGAGGCGGCGAGAAACGGCCACCTCGGAACCTATCGAAAGGGTGAGCTTCCTCCATCGTTCGAGAAAGAAGTGTTCGCACTCCGTAAGGGGAGATTGTCGGATGTGGTCAGGACAGATTTTGGGTTCCATATCTTTCGGGTCAATGAGATACGACGGTCTCGGGATCTCGAGCTGGAAGAAGTAACAGATGCCATTCGTGTCGAGCTTCTGCGCCAGAAGAGTGATGAAGCGATGGCTCTCTATCTTGAGGAGCTGCGCCGGCAATATCCCGTCAGGGTCTACGGTGATCGCTTGGATTTTCCTTACACCGAGCGAGGCGCTTGAGTCGGCAAGCTCTCGCCTGCACAAGGAACGGATTTGAATATCGCTATACTCACTTGGAGGTTAACATCATGAAAAGAGCGCCCACGATCTTCTTCCTTGCCTTTGCGTTAGGTGCCAACCTCGTCCAGGCTGAAGTGGTGGAGCGCATCGTTGCCAAAGTCAACGGTCAAATCATCACTAAAACTCAGTTGGACAAGGAATATCAGATGGTTATCGAGCGTCTCGGTCCTGCTACCACCCCGGAGGAGGACCAACGACGTAGGATCGAGCTTCGAGGAGAGGTTCTCGATTCGATCATCGACACGATGCTCATCATGCAGATTGCCGAAGAACGGGGGCTCCGAGTTCCGCCCCGGTACTTCCAGGAGTGGAAGGACAACATCAAGAAAGAGATGAACCTCGAGACCGAGGAGGATTTCAAACGGGCGCTCGAGCTCCAAGGGATGGTGGAGGCCGATCTTCAAAAGAATTTCGAACAGAATTTACTCACGCAAGAGGTCCGGCGGATGGAAGTGGAGAACAAGATCAGTGTCGCACAACCCGAGATCGAGAAGTACTACCGTGAGCATATCGTGGACTACACCGAACCTGCCAAAGTGAGGATACGCGAGGTCGTCGTCAAATTCGAGGAAGAGGGCGAGGCCGCCGCCGCAGAGGAGAGGGCCCGTCGTTTGCTGCAAGACATCCAGCAGGGCGCAGACTTTGCGGAAGTGGCTCGTCGTCACTCAGATGCTACTTCCAAGGAGGCGGGAGGAGACTTGGGCTTTTTCGAGCAAAGAGAGCTTGCCGAACCGTTGGCCTCGTTGGCGTTCGAGATGGCTCCGGGTGATATCAGCGATTTGATTCTTATGGATACATCCTTCCGTATCATCCGAGTCGAAGAGATAACTGAGGAAAAGACTATGTCCTTGGATTCAGTCTATAACGACATCGGGAATGCCCTCCGGGATGAATTGCTCCAAGAGCAGACCGAGAAGTTCCTGAAACAGCTTCGTGAACAAGCCATTGTCGAAATAAGGATTTGACTGCTACGGGGACAGCCCTCAGTGTGCGTTTAGACGTTTTTCTCAAACAATCGAGACTCATCAAGCGGCGCAGCTTGGCCAAAGAGCTTTGTGAGGATGGTGCGGTCTCCTTGAACGGGAGACCGGCTCGTGCGGGGAAGGACGTCTCTGCGGGAGACCGATTGAGCTTGAGACTCTGGAGCCGTCGGCTCGAGCTCGAGATCGAGCGCATACCCGAACGAGCGCCGTCGAAGGAGGAGGCGCGGAAGCTCTTTCGGATACTCTCTGAAAAACGCGTGGAAGAAACGTGAAGAATATCGAGCCACTTACCATCGGTCACGGAGGTCGGAATGTCACACTCGACCCTCCCCTCGTTCTTGCGCCACTAGCCGGTTACACCGATCGCGGTTTTCGAGGGCTCGTCCGTCAAATGGGTGGCTGCGGTCTCGTCGTGACCGA
>JAUVQL010000039.1 GCA_030598165.1 Acidobacteriota bacterium
AGCGCTGTTTTTCTTGAGTCAGTTGGTTGATTTCTTCATCCAGTCGACTCAAAGTCTGCTGGGCCGTGAGGTATTGGAAGGCGATGAGAGCCAACGCAGCCCCTATAAAGAGGATGGCGAAGAGAAGTCCTTTCTTCTCGGATGGGGCTGCCGGAACTTCACCCTCGAACACCCCAGGGGCTTGGTCCCGGACACCTAGCAGGTTAATGCGAATCATCGGTCGCCTGCCTTTCTGAGAGCCAGCCCGACTGCTATGGAACAGGCCGGCCCAACCTCCTCGAGGAACTCAGCATCGAAGTCCTTAGGGCTGTAGCTCATATTCTGGAAAGGATTGGCGATTTCTACCCGACAATCGAACCGCTCGCCCATCGAGTCGGCAAGCCCCGGTATGCGAGCACTTCCGCCCGAGAGTACGACACGGTCGATGCGGTCTTCTGATGTCGTAGCCTTGAAAAAGTCGAACGTCTTCTGTACCTCGAGCAAAACCTGTTCACTCACCGAAGTCAAAATGGGTGCCACGGCTTCCGGGCTCTGCCCTTCCACACCTTGCCCCTGCTTCAGGTTTTCAGCTTGCTCGAAGGTGACATTGAGGTCTTTCATGATGGCATCGGTGAATTGGTTGCCGCCGATAGTCGTGATATCTCGGGTAAAGATGGAATCCTCACCCTTGATAATATTGATGTTGGCTTGGCTGGCGCCGGCATTGACCAACGCTACGACCCGGCCGGGCTCGATGCCATAGTTCAGTTCGTAGCTGTTTTGAAGCGCAAAAGCATCGATATCCATGACCACGGGATTACGGCCGGCCTGAGTGATCACACTCATGTAGTCATTGATTTTGTCTTTTTTGGCCGCCACGAGCAGGATGTCCATGTTGGCACCCGCCCCCTCTTCCAAGATTTGGTAATCCAAGTTCACTTCCTGGATATCGAAGGGGATGTATTGCTCGGCTTCCCAATGGATGGATTCCGACAGCTCCTGTTCGCTCATACTCGGGAGCTGGATCTTCTTGACAATGACCGAACTCCCGCTAATGGCAGTGGCCACGTCCTGTGTCTTGATCTTGTACTCCGAGAAGAGCCTTTGGATAGCCTCGATCACCGACGTCGAGTCCATAATCTGGCCGTCGACGATGGCTTCCTGGGGCAGATACATGATGCCCACCGTGGTCAGCTGAAAGGCGTCGCCTTTGCCGGCTTTCAGTTCAACGGCCTTGATGGAGCTCGAACCGATATCGAGTCCCACGAGATTTTTCTTCTTGCCGAAGAGACCCACAGTCTAACTCCCTTTCACTCGTCTCGATTTGATGTACATTTACTGGGAGATTGTTAAAGTACTTTGTGAGCGTACTGCATAAAGTTAACGTCTGTCAAGCAAAAAAGATGCGTCCGATTTTCCAACTGGGTGATTGGATTATTATGGGCTATAACTCGGATTTGGTCAAGAGGGAATCATGGGCACTCCAAAACTATGGGATTCCCCCCCCATTGTGGGGATTCTCAAACAGCGGCTAAGGGCTTTTTTTCCTTGACATTGCCGCTAGAGACAGTTAAGTTATCGGGTTGCCGTCGGGAGGGCAGTGCTCTCCCGGGCAGGTGGTTTAATTTTGGGGATATCGCTAGAAAAAAATGTCAACAACATTCGCAAAAAAACAAGAAATCGTGCGAGCCTGGGTCGTCGTCGACGCCGAAGGCGCAGTGCTGGGGCGCTTGGCAAGTAGGATAGCAACGATACTCACGGGTAAACACAAACCCTCCTACACCCCGTTTCTAGATACGGGTGACCATGTCGTCGTCGTAAACGCCGAGAAGGTCTTGCTAACCGGCAACAAAGACAAGGACAAGCTCTACTATCGCCACACCGGATATCCGGGCGGACTCCGTCAAACCCGTGCGGAAAAAATGAGGGAGGACCATCCGGAACGGCTCATCGAACAAGCTGTGAAAGGGATGCTTCCTAAGACGCGTCTTGGGCGGGCCATGTACCGCAAACTGAAAGTCTACACCGGTCCGGATCATCCCCACCAAGCACAAAAACCCCAGCCTTTGGAGACGAAGGACTCGAACGTCTCCTAGGTAACCAGCAGCGAGGAGTAAATCAGTTTTGGCGACTTCGACGCGTATACAACATTACGGAACGGGTAAAAGAAAGTCTTCTGTCGCACGCGTATACCTTCGTCCCGGCAAGGGTCAAATCACCATCAACAAGCGGGCCCTGGAGGAATATTTCCCCAGTGACACCTTGAAGATGGTGATCAAACAACCCTTACAACTCACCGAGACGTCGGATAAATTCGATATTTTTGCCAATATTCGTGGCGGAGGACTGACCGGGCAAGCCTGGGCTATGCGACTCGGGATCAGCCGCGCATTGTGCGAGTTCAACCAAGAGCTTCGAGGACGGCTAAAAAAGGGCGGTTTCTTGACGCGCGACTCGAGAATCAAGGAGCGCAAGAAATACGGCCAGCCGGGCGCCCGTAAGCGTTTCCAATACTCGAAGAGGTGATTTGGAGGAGGTTTTGGCTTCTATTTCAATGAAGGAGCTTCTAGAAGCTGGTGTTCATTTCGGACACCAGACCAAGCGTTGGAATCCGAAGATGAAAGAATACATCTTCGGTGAGCGTAACGGCATATATATCGTCGACCTACAAAAGACCCTCAGGATGTTCAAAGAGGCTCTCAAGTTCGCCGAGCAGCTCGGTCGCGAGGGTAAGACGGTCCTATTCGTCGGCACCAAACGTCAGGCACAAGAAGTGGTAACCGACGAAGCCGTGCGAGCCGGTATGTACTATGTCAATCAGCGCTGGTTGGGTGGCATTCTGACGAACTTCACGACGATTCAGAAGAGTATTGGCCGCTATCGAGAGCTCAACGCAATGGCCGAAGAAGGTCGATTCGACGAACTGTCAAAGAAGGAAGTCTCGCGGCTGGAAAAGGAGCGAAAGCGCCTCGACAAGAACTTGCGCGGCATTCAAGACATGAATCGGCTTCCCGATGCGGTCTACATCGTCGATTCGAAACGGGAAGAGATCGCCGTACTCGAGGCACGTAAATTGAAGATTCCCGTCATTGCCGTGGTCGACACGAACTGTGACCCTGACGTCATAGACTATGTCATTCCGGGCAATGACGATGCGCTCCGAGCGATCAAGCTCTTCACGTCACGATTGGCCGATGCCCTAATCGCCGGCCGAGAAATGACGGCAAGCGCCCTCCCTGAAGAGGCGACGGCCAAAGAAATAGACACGAACTCCGGGGAAAAAGCAGGCGAAACCGGCCAAGAGCCTGCTCAAGCACCTCATCCCCCCGCATGAGGCATAGCTTCCCAACGCTCGCATCTCTCCGATAAAGAAAGCAGGCAAACGTGAGCAAGATTTCCGCAGAGGTCGTCAAAAAGTTACGCGATCAAACCGGCGCCGGCCTCATGGATTGCAAGAGCGCATTGGTGGAAGCCGATGGCGACATGGAAAAGGCCGTCACCGTCCTCCGAAAAAAAGGCCAGGCCGCTGCCGAAAAAAAGGCGAGCCGTTCTACAACGGAAGGGCTCATCGGCTCCTACATTCACGCCGGCGGGAAGATCGGTGTCCTCATCGAAGTGAGTTGTGAAACGGACTTCGTGGCAAAGACCGCCGACTTCCAGGACCTCGTCAAAGACCTGGCCATGCAAGTGGCTGCGGCGAGTCCGAGTTTTGTCAAACGGGAAGACGTGCCGGAAGAAATGCTCGTGAAAGAACGCGACATCCTAAAGAGCCAAGCTGAACAGTCGGGCAAGCCCGCTCAGGTCATCGAAAAGATTGTCGAAGGTCGGTTGAACAAATACTTCTCGGAAAGGGTCCTGTTGGAGCAACCCTTCATCAAGGATCCTGATGTCACCGTCCAAGAATACATCACCTCCAAGATCACGGTTCTCAAGGAAAACATCCAGATTCGTCGTTTTATGAGATTCGAGCGCGGCGAGCCAATCTAAGAATTCAAGAATTCAGGAACTCAAGAATTCAGAAGCCCAAGAATCCAGTACCCAGAAATGTAGCCGCGCATAAACGCGAATTAACGCGAATAAGATCCAATCCTTTCCAACACCTTCTCCCAGTTGCGTTCATTTGCGGTTCCTCTCCCCTTTTCGCGCTTAAGTCTTCACTCGTTTCATGATACTTTTCCCAGGGCGAAACTGAAGTTTTAAGCTCCAAGAGGAAGAGATGTCAAACCGGAAGCCGAAATACAAGCGCGTCCTGGTCAAGCTGTCGGGCGAAGCGCTCATGGGCGACCAGCCTTTTGGCATCGACACCCAAGTCTTCGAGAAGATGGCGCACGAGATTCATCAAGTACACGCTCTGGGTGTGGAAACAGCCGTGGTCATTGGAGGCGGCAACATCTTCCGAGGTATTGCAGCTTCCGCCCGAGGCATGGACCGCGTTTCCGCCGACCATATGGGCATGCTGGCCACTCTCATCAACGGCCTCGCACTTCAAGACGCACTGGAAAAGCTTGGAACCCACACGCGCGTACTCTCCGCGCTCGAAATACGAGAAGTAGCCGAGACTTTCATTCGGCGGCGTGCCATTAGGCACCTGGAAAAGGGGCGGATCATCATCTTCGCAGCCGGCACGGGGAATCCCTATTTCTCCACGGACACCGCCGCGGCCCTTCGCGCCATGGAGATAAAGGCGGAAATCATCATCAAGGGCACCAAGGTCTCTGGCATCTACTCCGCCGATCCGGAGCGCGAGGCGGATGCCACTTTTTTCGAGGAGATCACTTACTTCGATGTCATCAAAAAAAGCCTCAAAGTCATGGACACGACCGCCATCTCACTTTGCATGGATAACAACCTGCCCATCATCGTATTCGACGTGAAGGAACCGGGGAACATGAAACGCGTCGTCTGTGGAGAAAAAATCGGTACAATGGTGCGGAGTTGAAGAGGAGGGAATACCATGATCAAGGATGTCATCGCTGACGCAGATCACCGCATGGGGAACTCGGTAGATGTGGTGCAAAAAGAGATGGCAGCTGTCCGAACCGGCCGAGCCTCGCTGGCAATTTTAGACGGAATCATGGTCGACTACTACGGCACTCCTACACCCCTCAATCAAGTAGCGAACTTGGCCATTCCGGAAGCGAATCTCATCACCGTACAAGCCTGGGAAACGTTTTTGCTTCCCTTGATCGAGAAGGCCATCTTGTCCTCAGACCTCGACCTCAACCCAGCTAATGACGGTAAGATTCTTCGCATCCCTATTCCGTCCCTGACCGAAGAGCGCCGGAAGGTCCTCGTCAAACACGTTGGCAAGTTGACCGAAGAGGGTCGCACCGCAGTACGTCAAGTCCGCCGAGACGCCAATGACCACTTGAAGAAGATGCTGAAGGACAAGGAAATATCGGAAGATGACGAAAAGCGCGCGCTGAAATCCGTCCAAGAGCTCACCGACGAGCACATCAAGCAGATTGACGAGCTCCTCAAGAAAAAAGAACAGGAGCTAATGACCGTTTAGCCTTCAGTCGAAGTCGACCTTCCAACCACCTCGAGCTTGACCTCATGACCAAACGTCTCTATTTTGCAGATCCCTACGTCGATCAATTCGAAGGACTCATCGTCGAGCGCCTGGAGACTCCAGATGGGCCTGCCGTGACTTTCAAGGAAACGTTTTTTTATCCTGATTCGGGTGGACAACCTCACGATCTCGGCACGATTGACGATATACCTGTCACTCGCGTCATCGAACGAGGAAAATCGGTACTGCACATCCTGGAACGGTTCCCGGAAAAGGACAAAGTCGAGTGCCGTATCGACTTCGACCGACGTCGTGACCACATGCAGCAGCACTCAGGGCAGCACCTCCTTTCTGCCGCCTTTCTTCATAAGGCTCACGCGCAGACGCTTTCATTCCATCTTGGGACGTCCACATCTACCATCGATTTGGACCGTGCCCCCATTGCGCCAGAAGTCCTCGCCGCCGTCGAACGGAAAGCCAATCGAGCCGTTCGCCGCGCCCACACGATTCGAAGCTATTTCATCAAGTCGGAAGAAGCTCAGACGCTGAAGCTCCGAAAGGCACCGGAAGTCGAAGGCATCTTACGAATCGTGGACATCGAGGGATTCGACCGTCAGGCCTGTTGCGGAACGCACCCTAAGACGACGGCAGAGGTAGGGACGATATTGGTGCGAACGATGGAGCGTTTCAAGAGCGGGACACGCGTCGAGTTCGTCTGCGGAGATCGCGCTCATCACGACCATAAAACGTCTGTCGAAAGAATTCGGTCCCTGGCCGGCATTTTGAGCTGTCCGGAGAAGGCTCTCGTCGAAACGGCCACCAAATTATCGATGGAAAAGAAGGCTCTCACAAAGCAGGTGCAATCACTCCGGGAAGAAGTGCTTCAGAACCGTGCTGCGAGCTGGATCTCAGAAGCCGTGACAATGGGTGGCGTCAGCGTAGTGGTCCGTCACCTGGAGGACGTGAGCCCGGGCGAGCTGCGGCTTTTGACCATTTTCTTGACCAAGGAACCTTCTCGGGTGGCGTTACTTGGAACTTACGCGCAATCGAGAGCGCATCTCGTCTTTGGACGTTCCGCGGACACCCCCGATTTGGATATGGCAGCACTTCTGCTGAAGGCGCTTCCGTCGGTGAACGGCAACGGCGGCGGCTCACCGCACCTTGCACAAGGAGGGGGACCACATCTAGACGGGCTCGCTTCAGCACTCCAAGTAGCGCAAGAGGAGCTCACCAAGATGATAGGAGAAAGCAGAAAGTAGGAAGGAGAAAGGAGCCCAATGCCTCCTTTCTCCTTACTTGTGTTAGCATCAATTCATTAAAATGGGCGGCTAGCTCAGATGGGAGAGCGCGGCGTTCGCAACGCCGAGGTCGCCGGTTCGATCCCGGTGTCGTCCACCAAAATTTCGACCTCCGGTCGAAATCTTGTCCGCCGTAGTTTGATAAGTTTTTTGTCGCGGGTTCAGATAATGGGAAATTTTCTAGGCGGAAGCGCCTTTGCCATGGCAACCCAGATTGCCGGCGGATACATGCTCGTAACTAGCATGACGCTCCGAAGACTCAGCCGCCAGGAGCTCAATCAGCTCAAGCACGAGCTCAATAAAGTTATGACCGACGAACGTGGTCGGCAGCCCTCGCAGGACGACACCCAAGCACTACAAGGAAGAAACCGAAAGATCAGCCGTATCAACAACGCTCTCCAAGTCATTCAGGCTCGCATCGCTGGAAGGTAGTGGTAGGCTGGCCAGGCTGTGCCTGGCACAAGCATTTCGGGCACAAGCATTTCGAAGTAGCCTGAAAGTCCCCAGTTGTCATTCAGGCGTAGTACAATGGGACTCATAATGTGGTACGTGCTCATATCGGTGGTTTTTGCGGGATTCGCTACCTCCACTCAGTCTGCCCTGTCCACCGACGAGCTCGTCCGCCGCATCCAGACACACCTTGATGAGGTCCACGATTTCGAAGCTCGTTTCAGGCAACGTTACCATCGTCAGCTGTTGGGAAAGGTCATCGAAGAAAGCGGTGTCGTTTCAATCAAGAAGCCGGGACGTATGCGCTGGGACTACCTGAGTCCCGAGCCAAAGCTCTTCTTGACGAACGGATCGAAAACGTATTTTTATCTACCCGAGGAAAAGCAAGTCTTCGTGAACCACTCCCCCGGAGGAGCCCTCGGAATGAGCCCCGATTCTCCTCTGTCCCTCCTTGCCGGCCAAAGCCGGCTCAAGGATACCTTCACCGTTGAGCACACGAGCTCCGAGCCCCTTCGCGGAGGGATGGTTTTGCGTCTTGTGCCCCATCGCCGCTATGAAGACATCGAGAAGATCGAGCTCGAGGTCGAACCAAGCTCAGGAAGATTCC
>JAUVQL010000161.1 GCA_030598165.1 Acidobacteriota bacterium
AATAACACCAAGCCAACGAAAAAGGAGGATGTTTTTGAGAGTATATTCACATTTTCGTCGATTCGATAAGGTGATTGGGATCAGTCTGCCATCCAGCTGGAGTAGATCACACTCTCTTTCTAGCAAAAAACGGAAACAATGGAAATGATTTGAATGACTCGGTTCTATAAAGCGAACGCAACAAATATCAATTTTGCCAAAGGTGTGCGCAGCATTGTGACTAGATGCGTCGATGAGGCGGGGGACATCCTCGAGAAATAATCACAGATCCTCCCAAACGGCTCTGTTTCTTTCCCTGCAAACTGCGATAGAATAACAGGTTCGTCCGAGGAGACTATGTCTGAACCAAAATTTGTCAAAGCTGAGCCGATCGTCAATTTTCCGGAAGTGGAAGAGAAGATTCTGACCTTCTGGCGTGAGCGCCAGATGTTCCAGAAGAGCCTGAAGCTTCGGGAGGGTTGCCCCGAGTTCGTGTGGCACGACGGCCCTCCAACCGCCAACGGGATTCCCCACAACGGCCACGTGCTGACCAGGGTCTGGAAAGACCTCTTCCCGCGATACCGTACCATGAGGGGCTTTTATGCGGGGCGGAAGGCGGGATGGGATACCCACGGTTTGCCCGTGGAGGTCGAGGTCGAAAAAGAGCTGGGGATCCACGGGAAGGCCGAAATCGAGGCCTATGGGGTGGACGCCTTCATACAACGCTGCTTGGATTCCGTATTCCGCTATACCAAGGAATGGGAGCGGATGACGGAGCGGATCGGCCACTGGGTGGATCTTTCAGATGCCTACGTGACCTACCACAAAACCTACGTGGAGAGTGTTTGGTGGGCGCTTGCTGAGCTTTTCCGTAAGGGACTCCTTTACCACGGGCACAAAGTGATCTGGTGGTGGGCTCAGGGCGGAACTGCTCTGTCCTCTGGAGAAGTGGGCTCGGGCTATAAAACGGTTGACGATCCATCAGTTTACGTGGCTTTGCCGTTGGTCGACGACCCTGGTACATCACTTCTAGTGTGGACGACCACGCCTTGGACGCTGCCGTCCAATATGTATGCGGCGGTAAAGCCCGACGTGGATTACGTTGTTGCTAGAGCTGATGGTCGCAAGCTCATCGTGGCCGCTCAGCTCCGTGAAGCGATAGAAGGAAAATTGGGCCACTCGCTCGAGGTTGAAAAGGAGCTCAAAGGCGCGGAGCTCTTGGGAAAGCGATATCGTCCTCCTTTTGACGATTACTATCGGCGTTATGGCGACAAAGAAGTCGAGCTGAAGGATGGCGGCAGCGAGCCGATGTTCTGGAAAGTTCTGGCGGCGGAGTTCGTAGAGTTGGATCAAGGAACGGGCCTCGTCCACGAAGCCCCCGCATTCGGAGAGGTGGACCACGACCTCCATATGGAGAATCTGGACCGTTACAAGAATCCTGATGACGTTCCGCTTTTGTGCGGTGTCGAACCGGACGGGACGTTTAGCGATGACATACCGCTCATTGCGGGTCAATGGGTCAAGACGGCCGACCGGGAGATCATCCGGTATATGAAGGAGACGGGAGCGCTAGTTCATCAAGAAACTTACCGCCATGAGTATCCGTTTTGTTGGCGCGCCGAAAACGATCCTTTGATCCAATATGCCCGGCCGGCATGGTTCATCCGGACCACTGCACTCAAGGATGAAGCCATTCGGAACAACCGATCCGTCAACTGGCTCCCCGAGCATATCAAGGAAGGGCGATTTGGGGATTTCTTGGCCAACAATGTGGATTGGGCCTTGTCTCGCGAAAGGTACTGGGGAACTCCTCTTAATATCTGGGTCAATGATGAAACGGGTCGAATGGTCGCGCTCGCCTCGGAAAAGGAGATCCTCGAAAAGAATCCGTCGGCATTTGATGCGTTTCACGAGGCCCGAGAAAAAAATCCCTCGTTGTCGGAGCACCTCATCGTTCACAAGCCGTGGATCGATCTGGTGACATTTGAAGAGCCTGGAGAGCCGGGAGTCTACCGCAGAGTACCGGAAGTTATCGATTGTTGGTTCGACTCGGGAAGCATGCCCTTTGCTCAGTGGGGCTTTCCTCACCAGGGAAGGGAAGAGTTCATCCAGCATTTCCCCTGCGACTTCATCACCGAAGCCATCGACCAAACGAGAGGTTGGTTCTATTCCTTGCTCATGATCTCGACATTGGTCTTCGACAAGGAAACTCAAGAGCGCCTCGAGCTCGAGTCAAAGGACTATCCGCATCCATACAAGACTTGTATCGTCCTGGGGCATATCACCGATCCCGAGGGCAAAAAGGAATCGAAATCCAAAGGCAATTACACGCCGCCCGAGATCATCATGGACAAGGTGGCCATAGATTTCGCCGTCGTCGACGGGAGTGAGTTCAAGGTCGAGCCGAAGAAGGGGGTGGCGCTCATTGCCAGAGAGGATGTTCAGGGCCTCGACTTGAACAATGGGGCAGTCATCAAGGTCTATCGTCTCGGGCAAGAAGAAAAAGCCATTGATTTGAAAATCGAAGCCGCAAAGCGATTGCCGCGGCGCGTCGTAGTATTGACGGAGGATGACCGCAAGCACCTGGGCTCGAAAGTCACGGCGGATGGAAAATCCGTTAAGCCTGTCGAAGTGCCTAGGATGCCGGATGAAGAGCGGATTACGATCGAAGACCCCAATACTCCCTCACCGGGGGCCGATGCTTTCAGGTGGTTCTTTTTTGCTTCGAAACCGCCTTGGAACCCAACCCGTCATTCTTTGGGGAACGTCCGGGCACTGCAAAAAGAGTTCCCGCTCAAACTAAGAAACGTCTACTCCTTTTTCACCATCTATGCGGCCATCGATGAGTTCGATCCAAGGACATCCAAGGGGCGTCCTGTGGCAGAACGGACACTTCTCGATCGTTGGATCCTGTCCGAGCTGTCACGCTTGAACAGCCGTGTCATTGAGCTCATGGATGAGTACCGGGCATTTGATGCGGCTCGGGAGCTCTCCAGCTTTGTCGACGGGCTTTCCAACTGGTATCTGAGGCGCAGCCGGCAACGATTCTGGAAGTCTGAAAAAGACGACGACAAGCGCGATGCTTACGCCACGCTGTACGAAACACTGGTGACGCTCATCAAGCTGGCGGCGCCTTTCGTTCCGTTCATGACGGAGGAAATCTACCAGAATCTGGTCAGGCCCTGGAGCAGCGATGCCGCTGAGAGCGTCCATTTATGTGACTACCCGGTTCCCGACGAGTCTCGAGTAGATGCTTCATTGAATGAAGAGATGGAGACGGTTAGGGGTATCGTGTCGCTCGGGCTTAGGGTTCGCACCCAACATAAGCTCAAAGTACGACAGCCGCTTCTGCGCGCTGAGGTGATGCTTTCCCATCCCGATCTGGAGGAGCGCGTGTCGGGCTACAGAGAGCTCATGGAGGAGGAGCTCAACGTCCATGCCGTCGAGTTTTATCACGGCGGTGAAGAGCACGTGGTCTACACGGTCAAGCCCAACTTCCGCCGGATGGGACCTCGAATGGGCAAGCGGATGCCGCTTCTCAAAAAGACGTTGCAGAAGGCTAATGGAGCGGAGTTGCGGCAGTCGCTTCTCGAAACGGGAAAGGTAGAGGTAAAGGTTGACGGAGATTTCATAGATCTCGACATGGAGGATGTCGAGGTCACCGTCCAGGCCAAGGAAGGTTATGCCGCGGCGGGTGACCAAGTTGCGGTAGTCGTTCTCACTACAGAATTGACGCCCGAGCTCGTAGATGAGGGTATCTATCGAGAGCTTTTAAATCGGATCCAGACATTCCGCAAGGAGCTGGAGCTCGAGTATACCCAACGCATTCGTCTCGCCATTCAAGGCTCGGAACGACTCAATGAGATCGTTGAGAATCGTCGTGAACACCTCATGGAAGAGACGCTATGTGTGGAGTTGACTTCGGAAGCCGAAGGTTGGGATGAGGCTGGGGTCCGTGAAGTCGAAATCGTGGGTGAGCCCGCAACGATCACCCTGGCCTGCGTTTGAATCTTTAACGCAAAGTCGCAAAGACGCAGAGGCGCAAAGAAGATAGGTCAATTGTTTTTAGCTAAGATCGATTGGGCCTGATTTTCTTCTTGGCGGCTTGGCGACTCCGCGCCTTGGCGTTAATTCTTTTTCAACGCAAGGACCCTCTTTCGCGTCTAGTTGTGTTCCTTAACTGTAAGCTTCTTGAATTCTTGAATTCTTGAGTTCTTGAGTTCTTTCCTGTTTGCTTTCATTCTTCCAAAGCATCCAGCAGCT
>JAUVQL010000234.1 GCA_030598165.1 Acidobacteriota bacterium
TTCCGATGGGCCCGGCCGATCCAACACCTCCCATGGAGGAAGAACCCACGTCCTTGGAGGTCCAACTGGAACGGGAAATGCTCGATACCGGCGAAGAGCCCGAGGAGCCCGAGCCAGAAGAGATCATCCACCGTCCCAGCCTGAAACGGGAATCGAAGCTGGACTACGAGCCGGTTCAAAAGATGACAACGTATGTCGAGGCGGAAGTCATGCACCCGGACAGAATTCCATGGCGCTACCGTGACATCATCCAACAATACTTCCAGGCTATTCAGCAGAAGGCAGAGCAATGACCACCGATATCGAACAGCAGACCGAGGTTTTCCAGCAGCATTTCCGACGGGTCCAATCCGAGATCGGCAAGGTGATCGTCGGCAACGAAGAGATCGTCGAAGGCATCGTGAGCAGCCTCTTGGCCAAAGGGCATGTTCTCTTGGAAGGTATCCCCGGATTGGGAAAGACCAAGCTCGTACATACATTGAGCGACGTGCTTCATCTGAAGTTCTCGCGTATCCAGTTCACTCCGGATCTGATGCCCGGCGACATCATCGGCTCCAACGTGGTTCGAGAGAACGAGGTGGGAGACAAGTGTTTGGACTTCCAGCCCGGACCGATCTTCGCAAACGTTATTCTTGCCGACGAGATCAACCGGGCCACGCCCAAAACGCAATCCGCTCTTCTCGAGGCCATGCAGGAGAAGAGTGTGACGGTAGGCAAAGTCACTCATCGGCTGGATCTCCCGTTCTTCGTCCTTGCCACTCAAAATCCCTTGGAGATGGAAGGGACCTATCCTCTACCGGAAGCTCAGCTCGACCGGTTCTTCTTCAAGCTGAAGGTCGTCTATCCTAGCGTAGAGAGCCTCCACAAGATCTTGGACCGCACCACCGAGCTCGAGGAGCCCAAGGTCGGCTTTGTGTTGGACAGGGAACAAATTCTCGAGTTGCGTAAGACCGTCCGCGCCGTACCCATAGCACGACAAGTTCAGGAGTATGCCATTCGGATCACCCTTGCCACTCATCCTGAATCGACTCACGCGCATGAGATGACGAAAAAGTACGTCCGTTACGGCGCCAGCCCTCGAGGCGCTCAAGCGATGGTCATTGGCGGCAAAGTCAGGGCGCTCCTGCAGAATCGTGTGCATGTCTCCTGCGAGGATATTCGTGCCCTCGCGCTTCCCGCTCTCCGTCACCGCGTCTTGTTGAATTTCGAGGGAGAAGCCGAGCGCATCGACCCGGACCAGGTCCTACAACGCATCATAGAGACCTTGCCGGAGCCCACCGAGTAAGCCGGAAAAGAACCATCCCCTTTCATCAAAGAGATGACGGACAAAGCCACACTATTCGACGAAGACTTTCTCCAGAAGCTGGAGTATCTCAAGATCGTCTCCAACCGGCTTCTGCCGGGCCATCTCAAAGGGGAGCACCGGTCTCGAAAAACCGGATCAGGATTGGAGTTTTCCGATTTTCGCCCCTACGTCTCCGGGGATGACACGCGGGCGGTCGATTGGCGCGCCTATCTCCGTCTCGATAAGTTGATTCTCCGTCTCTTCGAAGAAGAAGCGGACCTGCCCATCTATATCTTCGTGGACTCCAGTCAGTCGATGGCTCACGGTAGGCCCACGAAATTCGACTACGCGCGCAAGGTTGCCGCGGCCCTTTGTTACATTGGGCTCCTCAACCTCGATCGCGTCAGCATTGCCGCTTACTCCGACGGCGTCGGCGAGGAAATGAATCCTTGTCGAGGGAAGGAACAAATCTGGCGTGCCTTCCGGTTCCTCGAGAGCGTCGAAACGAACGGCGCAACAAACCTGTTCAAGACGCTAAAAAGCTTCTTCGGTGTCCAGCGACGACGAGGACTCGTCGTCATCGCATCGGACTTCCTCGACCGTGAAGGCCTAGAGAACGGATTCCGGCTTCTCAGGTATTTTCGTCACGACGTTTTTGCCGTTCATGTCGTAAGCACTGAAGAAACCCAACCGGAGTTGCCGGACGAGGTCCTTCTCGTCGATGCAGAAGACGGGACGTCAGAGCGGGTGAGAGTTTCTCCCGCGGTTCTCGCCGCCTATGAAGAAGCCTTCGAACAACATTCGAAGCAAGTAGAGTCTCAATGTTTGAAATACGGATGGGGCTATGCACTCGCCATGTCCGATGTCCCCTTTGAAGATCTCATCCTTCAGGTCTTCCGCCAGGATCGGTTTTTGAGATGAGTTTCCTGGCGATGTCGACGTGGCAGGCTGTTGCCGTTGTTGCTCTTGCTGCCGCTGCCATCGTGGGCCTCTACCTTTTGAAGTCTCCGCCCCGACGCATCCTGGTGTCTTCGACCTTGCTGTGGAGCCGTGTCCTCAAGAGTGAGCGGCGGCGCTCGGACCGCTTGCGTTGGTGGCTATCGTTGCTCCTGGCGCTCGCGATCGCAATCGCCATTGCCTTGGCACTAGGACGGCCGGAGTGGGGAGGAAGCTCCAGCGGGCCTAGGCGAATCGCCGTCATCATCGACAGCTCGCCTTCCATGTTGACCCGTCGCTCGGACGGAAGAACAAGGTGGGAGCACGCTCGCGATGAAGCTCGACGCCTCCTCCGAAGCGGAAGCTCTGCCGGCGGCTCTCTAGTCGCCGATACCTCGGGACAAGTGATAGCGCCGGCATTCGAGAACGTGGAACGGGCTATCGGTCGGTTGGAGGAGCTCCGCCCTTCCGTAAGAACCGAGCTGGAAACACCCGAGCTCGCAGTTGATGAAGCTGAGCTCTATTTCGTTTCTGATGGCGTTACGATCGATCTCGGGAGGATCTCGACGGAAGCGACTTTGGTCTCGGTCTTCGAGCCTGCCGACAACGTGGGGATTACTCGATTCGAGGCTCGAGCCTTGCCGGCTGAGCCTTCCCACTACGAGGCCTACCTCGAGGTCCGTAATCACTCCGAGACGTCGAAGAACGTCGTCCTTCAAGTGAGCGGAACCGGATCACAAGGTGCTCGAAGGGAAGTGGAGCTCGAGCCTGGGCAGACAATAGGTGAAATCTTCGATCTAGGAAGTTTTAGGCGTGGTCCCATTCGCGCCGCGGTCACCGCTAGAGGTGACAGCCTTGATGTCGACAACTTTGCGTATTCCTATTTACCGATCCCTTCGAAGAAACGCGTTTTGTTGGTCTCCTCCGGCAGTGCTTATTTGGAGACGCTTCTCGAGCTCGATCGCCAA
>JAUVQL010000168.1 GCA_030598165.1 Acidobacteriota bacterium
CCGTCTGGCAAGGCGCGAGGAGTGAACAATATCTAGGGCACTGATAGTTGACCGACGGGCAACGCAGCCAGACGCGATGGGCGGGCGTTCTCGGTTCGTGTCGTGACCGTAATTATGAATCGGGGTACTTAGCCTCCACCGCGACCGGCGTCACACATTGCCTTACCACCAGAAATGACTGAGGAGATTTCATGTCACGTGTCGTTGTGAACCGCCATGGAGCCGATCGTATCCGTCGGGGGCACCTGTGGGTCTACCGCACCGATATCAACAAATCGAGCGCCACCTCGGGAGAAATCGTGGACGTACGAGGAGGTCGCGGCGAACCGTTGGGAAAGGCCTTTTATAGTCACGAGTCCCAGATCGCGCTTCGAATGTTGAGCACCCGTGGCGAGGAGTTAGATCCTGGGTTCTGGGGACAAAAATTCGAGTCAGCATTGGATTTTCGAAAGGAGCTCGGCTCCAGTACGGAGGCATACCGCTGGATCCATGGCGAATCGGACGGGATCCCCTCGCTAATCGTCGATCGTTACGGCGATTATGTCGTCATGCAGACGTTGTCTCAGGGCACGGAGCGATTGAAGGAGACCTTCGTTCATCTCATTGTGGATTTGATCCAACCCAAGGGAATCCTCGAGCGAAATGACCCCAAAGTGAGAACCTTGGAAGGCCTGCCTCTAATCAAAGGCTCGATCTATGGTGACGTACCTCGCTCACTAACCGTACGTGAAAACGGAATTCTTTTTCACGTCAATCTCTGGGAAGGGCAAAAGACCGGGCTCTTTCTCGACCAGCGTGAAAACCGTGCTGCCGCGGCGCATTACGCCCGCGGCCGGGCGCTCGATGTGTTCTCCTACGATGGGGGATTCGCTCTTAGCTTGGCACGTGTTTGCGAAAAAGTCCTGTCTGTTGATCTTTCCAAGGAGGCGTTGGTTCGGCTTCGCAGCAATGCTGAAGCTAACAACATGACCAACATCGAGACGATCGAAGCTAACGCTTTCGATTTACTTCGGGAGCTAGCGGATAACGGGGAGTCCTTCGATTCCGTCGTTTTGGACCCTCCAGCCTTCGCCAAGAATCGATCCGCCGTCCGACAGGCGGTTCGCGGTTACAAAGAGATCAATCTTCGGGCTTTGAAACTGCTCCCTCCAGGAGGACACCTCATTACGTCAACATGCTCCTACCACATCAAGGAGCCTGACTTCCTCGACATCGTAACGTCCGCCGCGGCTGACGTTGGAGCCCGACTTATCTTATTGGAGAAACGGATGCAGTCTCGCGATCATCCCGTGCTGCTTACGATGCCGGAGACACACTACTTGAAGTGTCTGCTGTTGCAGAAACGATAGTCTGTTCGCTAAAATGATTAGATTCGAGACATTTTTTGAATAGGAGTTGAGGTTTGGTCGAAGGAAGTCGAGACTATCCCGCTCACAAAGAAGGTTCGTCACCTGAAACCGGAGAGGCACAGCCCCGCCCGCGTTCGGAAGCCCCCCAACCCGCGGCACCGGGCCAGGCTGTAAACACACCCGAAGGTGTTGCCGTCGAGATTAACAACTTGAGAAACCAGGTGCACGGGCTCCAAAAAGAGATTGCGGATAAAGATGCTCAACTCTCCAAAGTCATGGATGCTTATCGTCGCTTGAAGGCGGAAACGGGCAAGGCCCGCGAGCGCATCGAGAAAAGCCAAAAGAAACATCTTGAAAAGTCAAAAAACGAGTTCATTGGGCAGTTCGTCGAGGTACTGGATAATTTGGACCGCGCCATCGACTCCATCGAGAACAACTTCGACTCAGACTCCGTCCTCCAAGGGATCATACTCATGCGATCTCGACTCGTATCCTTGTTGCGTCAAGAAGGTCTCGAGAAAATATTCGTTGGGGGTCAACCTTTCGATCCGACGCACAGTGAAGCTGCCGCCATCGAGCCCGTCGACGACGAAGCACAAAACAACATCGTGCTGAGTGAGCTCCAGCGTGGATATATGCTGAGGGGTGCACTCTTGAGGCCGGCTCGCGTCGTGGTGGGGCGATTCGAAGGGCCGAAGAACGTGCCTCCACCGAGTCCCGAACCCCCTCCGGACAGCGAAAACCCGTTCGAGTAACTTCCCGTTTGCCTTCCTGCGCCGTAGGCAGGCCAGGCTGTCCGCCTTCGCTTCGCCTCAACTACCAATGGGCGAATCTTCGGCGAGACCTCGCCGTGGCCGTTGGAATTGCTGCTATTGCCAACGGCGTAGGCGGGTGCTCCGCGATTATGCAGTCCGTCCTTCCTACTTTCTCCTACTCCTCGGGCGTGCCTTTGTCTTTGCTCAATTTCAGGCTATAGAAACGTATGGCCGTCTCGCGGTGGCGACGATTGAGGCGCACCGTCTCTAAATAATTCAGCGTCACACGATTGAGCCCCTCGCGCAGCGCTTGTCGAGGTAGCACGAAAGAGTGCTCTTCCGGAGCCTCGCCTGCGAGCTCGAGTGTCAACACTTCGTGAGCATTCATCTCCACTCGAATCGGCATTCCCCGGTTGTCCAAAACACAAGCTGCCCGCAAACGAGCAACGAGATTCACGGTACCTTCGCGGTCACCTTTAAAAACGAAGAAAATCTCCGAGACATTCCCTCGAGACGCGCGTGCTGTGCCAAAAGCACTTGCCGAGGGCGACTGCCACCCATCGCCAAAGTACGGCAGATATCCGGCGAGGAGAGTCGCTTCGTCTGTATCGGCGTCCAGAGTGGTTCTCATCAACGTCTCCCGGCCTGGCACTTGGTACAAGGCGATAGGCGTTCCCAAACCTTTGTCTGGGGCAAAGCGCATCACTAGTCGTAGTCCTTCGAGTGGTAGGCCTGGAGGGTAGCCCGAACGGAGCACCCAATCGTAATTACCTGCAAACACCTTCTCCTCCACTCGCAAGCGGTGAACACGGTATTTCTCGGGATTGAGCCGCGGGGTGAGTTGATCTACCAATATCCGACTGCCGCTTGGAATCTCGGCTTCCACCCACTGGCCAGCCTGCTCCGCCGGCGTCGTGCGCCGGGCCGCGAGACCCAAGCGGATCGTTTCAGACAGCGGGCTCGCCACCAAAACGACGAGAGCAACGTAGAAAGGCCATTTGGACCGTTTCGTTTCGAAGCACCAGCCCACGGCCCAAGCCGACAGCACCGCCATCGAAGGCAGCAATACGATAGCGTGGCGCGGATAGGCCCGTTGGAAAAACGAAAACAGCAGCAAATAGGCCATCGGGAACGAGAGAAGAACCAAACCTTGCTTTTCCAATCGGGTCAGGACTATTAGTGCCCCGATGAAAGCCGCCACGGCAGCAGGAACACCTAATCCAGAAACAATGAGAATGCGACTGAGCTCTCCCGGCGCATTCATTTGAGCGGCTTGATAGTACCCATAGTGAGCACCCAGCCCACGGAAGAAAGTGGGTAGGTTGAGTAGCGAGTAGGGGCTGGCCACGATGAAAGCAACGACCGACACGATAAGTCCCAAGGTTGCCGGTCCCACGGTCCGGCGAGCTTCGCCGCTGAGCCACCAGGCAACAATATATGGCGCCGCCAGCATGGCACCGGTGTACTTAATGGCCGCGGCAAGACCGATGCCGATGCCGGTCCAAACAAAGTTCCTGGTCCGAGGTTCTTTCAAAAGGCGTAAGGACAACCCGAGACCGCAGGCTACGAAGAACATCAAAAGAAGGTCGGGATTCACGACTTTTGATTCCCGGAAACAAAGAGGAGAGAGAGCCACAAGCGCCGCCGCTAAACCGGCATCCACTCGCCCGATCCAACCTCGCCCTATGAGATAAACCACCAGCGCGGCCGCCCAACCTGCCACGAGAGTCATCTGACGCGCGACTCGGTAGAAACCCTCTCGAGGAAGGTCTCGGATCGAAGAACCCTCTCCGCGAGCTGAGGCAAGCATGAGGTGCGCTGCAGCAGGAACCACCTGCAGATAGAAGAACAGACCAGGGTATCCGGGGTGACGCTGGTAGAAGTCGCCCGTCTTCATCATCTCGAGGGTGCCTTCTACCAGCTCACCCTCATCGGGTCCTACATAATGCTCCAAGTCGAGACTCGCCATAGGCCAACGGAGAACGAGGCTAAGAGCCAGCACGAAGCCTAGAAGCCACTCCGCTCGCCAACCACGGCATCGAACCAC
>JAUVQL010000164.1 GCA_030598165.1 Acidobacteriota bacterium
GAATCCTACTTACTAACGATTGAGTTGGGCGAAAGGTTCGGTACGCTCAATCCCTTCGAGCTCGAAAATCCCGAACGGTTGGTACTCGACCTATTCCGAAGTCGACTCCCCGCGGGTGCTGAGGAAGAACTGGAACTACCCGAGCCTGGTGAAGAGCTCCCTGAGCTGACGCCGAGACCGGTAACACCACCGAGGCCGGAGCCGCCTGATGTCGAGGATTTGCCGCCGGGCGAGCTTCGGATCATCACATTGGATCCTGGGCACGGAGGTGCGGAGACGGGAGCCGAGGGACCATCGGGTCTGTTGGAAAAAGATGTTACTTTGTCTATCGCTCGCCGGTTGCGGACGCATCTCGAGAATCGTCTCGGCGTTCGAGTCGTTTTCACGCGAGACGGCGATCGTAACCGACCCTTGGACGAACGGACGGCGATCGCGAACAACAACAAGTCCGATCTCTTCATCAGCATACACGTCAACGCATCACCTCGTTCCAACGCACGAGGTAGCTCGGTTTACTTTCTGTCCTACGAGGCTACTGATGAAGAGTCCCGCCGAGTAGCGGCGGCCGAGAACGCACCTTACAGGCCCCTTCCGAATGAGTCGGAGCGAGATCTCCAGTTCATTCTTTGGGATATGGCGCAGTCGGCCTATCTCAATGAATCTGCGGTCTTGGCCGAGATTCTCCAAGAGGAGCTTCTCGGTGATGCCGGTGAAAGAAACAATCGTGGGATTAAGCAGGCACCTTTTCGGGTACTGATGGGCGCCACGATGCCTTCCGTACTGGTCGAAGTGGCGTTCATTACGAACGCCGAAGAGGAACGACTTCTCCGCACCGACGAATTTCAGGAGCGGGTTGCGGAAGCCATTTATCGCGGCATCGTCCGATACAAAGCGAGATACGAGCGAAGACTCGGGATGGGTGACGGGCCCCAAACGAGGGAGACGAGGGAGGGGCGTTGACCAAGAAAGGCGTCATCGCGGCGGTCGTGACAGCCGTGACGTTGTTGATCGTCGTCGTCTCCTCTACCTTCTGGCTGCTGAGGCAGACACTTCCAGGAGCGGAGGACCTCGAGCACAAAAGCGCCTTTGAAGAGCCCAGTGTGCCGCTCACTGAAGAATCCACAGAAAGCGGGAGCGAGATAGAGACCGAGACGGCGGGAAGCATCCGCGTGACGCTCTTTTATCTCTCGAGTACCGGGAGAATGTTGTCACCGGAAGAGAGGGAGATTCCGTTTGCCAAATCTCTCCAAGAACAGGCAAAGCAAGTCCTCCAACAACTCTTGGCCGGCTCCCAACGTGGCCGAGGATCAGCGATCCCGTCAGGAGTCGAGCTCCGAGGCCTTTTCATCACTCAACAAGGTTTGGCTTTTGTCGATCTTTCTCAAGAGTTGATTGCGAATCATCCTGGCGGCACTTGTGCCGAAGAGCTCACCATCTACAGTGTAGCGAATACGCTCGTCTCGAATTTCCCCGCGGTGAAAAAAGTACAGATTTTGGTAGAAGGACGAGAGATCCAGAGTCTTGCGGGTCATCTCGATTTGACGAGACCTTACGGAAGAGGCCCTAGTCGACTCGAGCCCAGTTAAAAACCATGGAACGTATAGACGGTCGCCACGCCGAGGAGCTTCGGCCCATCAAGATAACCCCCGACGCACTGCGGCACGCCGAGGGTTCGGTTCTGATCGAAGTGGGGGACACCAGAGTCATCTGCTCGGCAACGATCGAAGAGAAAACGCCTCGTTTCCTCAGAGGGTCCGGCCAAGGTTGGGTAACTGCCGAGTATGGCATGCTCCCGCGCTCGTCAGCTCAGCGCATACCACGGGAGTCGAGTCGTGGAAAAGTTTCGGGAAGAACGCAGGAGATCCAGCGGCTCATCGGCCGATCCCTTCGGGCGGTAATCGACCTCAAGCGATTTGGAGAACGCACGGCTTGGATGGATTGTGATGTCATTCAAGCCGATGGTGGCACGCGAACGGCATCCATCACGGGAGCTTTCGTTGCGCTGGCTTTGGCGCTCAAAAAAGCACATGGTGACCGTTTGATTGAGGTTTTCCCTCTCATGGATTATGTCGCTGCTACGAGCGTAGGCATCGTGAAGGGAGAGCTCCTGACGGACCTCAACTATGATGAAGACTCCCAGGCCGAAGTCGACATGAACGTTGTTAAGACCGGTCGAGGACGATTCGTTGAGGTCCAGGGTACTGCGGAGTCGACGCCCTTTGGTGATGACGATCTATCTCGGTTGTTACAGGCGGCCGGTGAGGGCATTCGCAAGATCGTGGAAATGCAGATGGAGATCCTCGGCCCACTCGTATTTTGCCACCCTCCGTCATAGCGGATAATCCTTCCTTGAAGCTTCTTCTTCTTGCGACCCGCAATAAAGGCAAGCTCCGCGAGCAAGTCGAAGTCATGTCGGAGAGCGGCATCGACGTCGTGGGCCTCGACGACTGGCCCGATCTGGAATCCCCCGAGGAGCCCGGCCCAAGCTTCATCGATAACGCCGTGGTCAAGGCTTTGTATTATCACCGCGCGACGGGACTGCCGGCGATTGGTGAAGACTCAGGGCTCGAAGTCGATGCTTTAGGCAAAGCACCCGGCATTTACTCCGCCCGTTGGATGGGGGAAGACACACCCTACGCTGTCAAGAACCAGAGGTTGCTCGAGAAGCTGAAAAATCTCACATCGGAGAAACGGACAGCGCGCTACGTCTGTGCCGTGGCGTTGGCGGACCGCGATGACATTAGCTTCCAGGTCGTGGAGACCATTGAGGGTCGGATCGCAGAAAGTCCCAAGGGACAAGGAGGCTTCGGCTACGATCCCGTCTTTTACTATCCTCCATTCGACAAGACCTTGGCTCAAGCCACATCCGAGGAGAAGAACCGGGTCAGTCACCGAGGAAAAGCGATGGCCCGGCTTCGGGAGTTTCTTGACCAGACGCGTAAACGCTCGTAAAATGGTGGTTTGCTCGGGGCGTAGCGCAGCCTGGTTAGCGCGCCTGCCTTGGGAGCAGGAGGTCGGAGGTTCAAATCCTCTCGCCCCGACCACGAGCTCCCGAACGGTTTAGGCGCGTGAGAGATGGGCCCTACCCCATATAAGGCGCCAGTAGCTCAGTAGGATAGAGCAGCGGCCTTCTAAGCCGCGGGTCAGGGGTTCGAATCCTCTCTGGCGTGCCAGCTATAATAGATACGATGCCTTGATGGTGAGTGTAGCTCAGTTGGTAGAGCACTGGATTGTGGTTCCAGTGGTCGCGGGTTCGAACCCCGTCACTCACCCCATTTTCTGATTGGCCGGCTTCAATGGGCCGGCCGTTCTTCTCAAGCGCGCCCTTAGCTCAGTTGGATAGAGCGACAGACTTCGAATCTGTAGGTCGTACGTTCGAGTCGTACAGGGCGCGCCATTTTTTTTTGAAGGGGTTACATGCAAACCCTGAAAAGACATCCTGTTGTGTGCAATCCCCGTGCAACTGAAAGCAGAAGAAACAGGGTGGTACCACGTCGGCCGCTGGGCTTGAAAGTTGCTCGCGATTCAGTCCTCGCGAGTCTCAGGCATCATGAGTCAATCCGCGTCTCGTCGGAGTCCACATCGACTCGAGCAAGAGCTTCTCGATCCGGGGTCTCCATGGCTTACCCTCAGCCATTAGCAGCTCTTCAGCGAGCGCGTCGAGCTAGGGGAAGTGGAAATAGCCGTTCAGGCAGTTCATGGTCAGAAGCAACGGTTGCCCCGATTGCAAACACCACGTAGCGTGGTGCCTGCTCCCATTGATGGTAGGCGTATGTGAGAAAATCTTTGATGGCATTGGGATTTTCTTCACCGAAGCCGAACTCGGAGAAAACATCTTCCACTGCTACGACCTTCACCTGAAGTCCTTGGCTCCGGCGAAGCGCGACCAGTGTCCGGGCGGCACCGAGGAATTTCCTCGGACCCCGAACAGGCCACGAGCAGGCTCACCCCCACCGGCGGCATGAAGACGGAGATTCCCTGCGTCGCAACGATCACGGCTCCATAGTGAACGGGATCGATCCCGCGCTGTCTGGCCAGGGGGAGAAGGATCGGCGTGAGAAGGACCACGGCGGGGGCACCTTCCAGTATGGCACCGAGCGGCAAGAAGATGAGAATCGTGAAAATCAGAAACGCTTTTCCGCCCGGGGCCAGTTCTGCCGTCGTGCCTGCCAACCGATCTGAATCATGAGGCCGAAGGCC
>JAUVQL010000189.1 GCA_030598165.1 Acidobacteriota bacterium
ACCACTGGCGTTCCGTTGGCCATGGCTTCCAAAGGGGGCAGTCCAAAGCCCTCGTAAAGAGAAGGGAACACGAATACGTCCGCTAGTCTGTAGAATGCCACGAGCGTGAGCTCGGGGACGTAGCCGAAGAAGCGGACGGCCCTCCTCACTTGATGGCGCTCCACGGCCCGCCGAAGGGAAGGATACTTTGATATCTCGTCACCGACGACGATGAGATTCAGGTCGTCGTACTTCGGATGCTCGCGAACCTTAGCAAACGCCGCGATGAGTCGTTCTAAATTCTTGTGAGGCTTGATGTTTCCTACGAAGAGAATGGTGCGGCCTGAAATCAAGAAACGTTCTTTGAGTTTTTCCAACTGCTCTACCGGCAGATTTTCGGTAATCGAGACCGGAATTCCGTTGGGAATCACCCTTATTTTTTCGGGATCCACCTCGAAAAACGTCAGGAGGTCTCGTTTGGATGAATCCGATACCGTGAGCACGAGAGCCGACTTCTCGAGGGCTCTTCGAATCATGTACCTAGCGTAGTGGACTGCCATGCGAGAAGGGAGATACTGCGGGAAAAGGAGATGAATGACGTCGTGGACCGTGACTATAGATGGACAAGGCGTGAAGAAAGGCAGAACGTAATGAGGCACGTGGTAGAGATCAATGCCGAGGTGCCGCAGCTTGGCCGGGATCGAAATATGCTCAGATACTGAATAGTTGGGCGCTCCCACGAGAACGGGATGTGAGCTAGCACCGAACGAGATGATACGTGCTTCGTCTTCGGGCCGGCATAGCAGGAAGTACTCATTCTCCGAATCGATCCGCGGTAGGTGTCGGATGAGATTACGAATATAGGTCCCGACGCCGAAGTCATTGAGCTTTCTAACGTCAATGGCTATTCGCATCGGTCTGTTTCGTTTCCAATCCTCTTCGAGAAATTTAGGGTGGCGCTAAACCCCCTAATTTATAGCAGATGCGGCTACAGGAAGGCAAGGGAGGTGCCGGCTTCAGGAGGCCGGACAAAGAAGTGAGGATGAGCAGGTCTTCTAGGTTTCCTCTCCAGATTTGGCGGCTTCGTCGGGTATGTGCCCGTTTTCCGAAGTTTTGTCGCGGTCCCTCTCGTGGAGCTTGTACCGTGACAAGGATTCCATGAGCTCCTTTTCTTTCTCCTTGTCACCTTTCGACAATCTCTTGGCCGTCTCCACGCAGTACTCGTCACACTCCCACCATGGATGCTTCTCAGTACCTCTCAAGTGGGGGAGAAATACGTTGTTTATCCAGTCGTAGTTCGCACGAAAGTTCTCGAAAAAAACGGTACTGTCCAAGCTGTCGGCGTTGGCGATGGTGAAGACGCCTGTCACGAAGACGGCGGTGGCATCCCAAGCTTCTTTCTCTGCCGACGTCAATCTCTCGTGATCATGCTGGTCGACACCGGTCGGTTCCTGAGTACAGGAGAGCGTGGCGAGAAGAAGCCAGGACAAGAGCAACATACCGGCAATCCGTTCTCTACCTACAGTCATGAAAGTCCCCTTAAGAGCTTTATTCGCACAAATGCAGATGTCACGATGTTTCGTAGCATGGTCCCTACACCCTTAGTATACCCAGTATTCAATTTTGTGAAGTAAGCTATCCCACAAATCCCATTGGGATGTTGACATTGGGGTGAGGCCTGACTGTTGACGCACAGATAGCCAGGCACAGCCTGACCTACGATCTGGCGACCCTTTTTGCCAGGCACAGCCTGGCCTACTTGGTCCACTTATCGATCCAGCTGATGACGGTGTCGTGCCACTGGATCGAGTTGGCCGGTCTCAAGACCCAGTGGTTCTCGTCTGGGAAGAACAGGAGCTTACTGGGTATGCCACGGCGTTGCAGCGCGGTGAACGTGGCTAGACCTTGAGCGTCGACGATGCGGAAATCCAAAGCTCCCTGTATGACCAGCATGGGAGTCTGCCAGTTTTGCACGAAGTTGACCGGATTGTGCTTCTCGTAACCCTGAGGATTCTCATAAGCAGGTCCGCCGTGCTCCCATTCGGGAAACCAGAGCTCCTCGGTGGCGTAGTAAGCAAACCTTTCGTCTAGATTACCATCGTGATTAACGAGACAACGAAAACGATTGGGCCATTTGCCGGCAATCCAGTTGACCATGTAGCCACCGAAGGAGGCTCCCAAGCCTGCTACGCGCTCCCCGTCCATCCAAGGGTATCGCTCGAGTGTGGCTTCGAGGCCCTTTACGAGATCCATGAAGGGTTTTCCGCCCCAATCGCCGGTGATGGAATCTGTGAAATCCTGTCCGTAACCGACCGATCCATGGAAATCGACCATGACAGCCGCGTAACCGGCACCGGCATAAGCTTGTGGATTCCATCGATAGTGGAAGCTGTTCCCAAAGGAACCCTGGGGCCCGCCGTGAATGAGGAACGCTACCGGATACTTCTTTGTTGCATCAAAATCGACTGGTTTAACGATGTAGGTGTAGACTGTCTCGTCATTCCAGCCCTTGAAAGAGAACTGTTCCGGCTCTCCCATACGGACTGCAGTAACTTTGTCAGCGTTGATGTGCGTGATGGGAGAAATGCCCGACCCATCCGTTTGGGCTGAGTAGAGCTCAACAGGAGACCGCAAATGATCCATTCCGAATACGAGCAGGTCTCCCGCGAGGACAGGTGAACGGATCGTTCCCTCTTCCAACACGGTGCGGACATCCCCGCTAGAAGTATCAATGGCGAAAAGGGACCTCTGCCCAACGTTTGGAGCGGTTGTGTAAATCGTTCTCCCGTCGGCCGACCAAACGATGGTCCCCGGCGAGCGGTCCCAAGTTTCGGTGAGGACCTTGGATTCCCCATCGGGCCACGTTTTGAGAACGATGCGAAAGCGATCCGCCTCGAACCTGGGCCGTGACATGGCCATGTAAGCCAAGGTCTTGCCATCCGGTGAGAAGACCGGATGCGTGTCCCATGCCTCGTTGGTTACGGTCAAGCACTTGGGTTTCGACGAGCCGTCTGCCGGGACGACGTAGAGATCGAAATCCACCGACCAAGGTTCTTCATGGCCTACATCCCGTGCCGCAAAAACGAGCGAGCGGCTGTCGGGTGTGAAGGTGATCTCCTCCGCCCCCCCAAAAGGCTTGGCCGGGATATCGGCGTCCATTCCGGTGGTCACGTCGACGGCCTCACCTTCTTCCATGGGCATGACGAACAAATGTGAACGCCGTCCGTCCTTCCAGGTATCCCAATGGCGGACAAAAATGTTGTCGTACAGACGCCCCGATGCCTTACTCTTCTCTTTCTCTTCGAGTCGCTTGACCGTACATCCGACATCGGTGCAATCGGGGAAGACTTCCATGCTGAAGGCCATATGTGCGCCATCAGGGGAAAGAACAAGGTTTCCCACATCTAGAGGTTGCTCCGTGACCTGGATCGCTTCGCCTCCACCTATGGGAAGACGCCATACTTGAGAAGAGCCCGATCGTGTCGACAAAAACAAGATGCTTTTTCCGTCGGCGCTCCATCTCGGATTGAAATCCGAAGCTTCGTGGGATGTCAGCCTTCTCAATCCTTGGCCATCGACGCCGACCAGCCACAGGTCGATCCGGCCTCGGTTGGCCTCGAGATCGGTTTTGCGCAAGACAAATACGACCGAACGCCCGTCAGGCGATACCTCCGGTCCCGAGATGCGGTCCATGGCCAACATGTCATGTACGGACAAAGGATGGGTCTCTTGAGCGGACAGGGGAACGCTCGAGAGAAGGATGGCCGCTACTGCAAAAAAGCAAAATATGAGACGACCAAGCATCTTATCCTCCTAGT
>JAUVQL010000058.1 GCA_030598165.1 Acidobacteriota bacterium
CTAGTAATAGTAGAGACTTCTGCTCGGTTTGCTGAGGATCTCGAGCTCCGCGAACTTGGTCATGAGCTTTTTTCTACCCGCTTTCCGAAAGACCACCGTCACTTTTTGATCCGGACCCTTGTTTTCCACTGCGACGATCGAGCCCTCACCGAAAAGGGAATGCCTCACCGTCATTCCTTTTTTGAATCTTTAAGACGTCTTCGTCGAAGAGGTTGAGGGGGCAAGTGTTCCGGAACCTTTGAAATCAAGAAGCTCGTCGGGGACCTCGTGGAGGAAACGGGAAGGCGAGCGACCGGCTTGTTGAAGCGCCGCTCGTCGTGAGCAGGCGTACGTTAGGGTGAGATACCGTTTGGCCCGGGTCATTCCCACGTAACAAAGCCGCCTCTCTTCTTCCACTGACCGAGTGTTTCCCAGCGAAAGCGTGTGGGGGAACAAGCCTTCTTCGAGGCCCGTCAGGAAAACGGCATCAAACTCCAAACCCTTTGCGGCGTGGAGTGTCATCAAGAGGCAAGGAGCCTCGTCTTTCACCGTGTCCATATCGGTGAGAAGGCTGACGTTGTCGAGAAAACCTGCCAGAGTGACCTCTTCTTCCCTCTCCTGGTATTCAGATGCGGCCGCAGTGAGCTGAGCGAGGTTCTCGAGGCGGGTCTGACGTTGGACCGGGCTTTCCCTCTCGAACGATTTAGGAAGCTCGCTGAGGGTGATGGTGGCGTCGACGAGCTCAGCCAAAGAGAGCGTCTGAGATCGTGAAGCCAGCGACTGGACGATCTCGCGAAACGCCATGAGTCCGTTGTGGGCTCGAGACGGCAGCGCTGCATCATCCAGTAAAGTTGCCGTAGCGTCCCAGAGGGAGACGCCATTTTCCGCAGCCGCCCGTTGGATGAGGGCCAGGGAAGCCCCACCGACACCTCGTGTCGGCACGTTGACGACGCGCCCGAAGGTGGTGTTGTCATTGGGATTCAAGACGAGCTTCAAATACGCAAGCGCGTCTTTGATCTCCTTGCGTTCATAAAAGCGCTGGCCACCGACGAGCAGGTGAGGAACACCTCTCGAGATGAGCTCTTCTTCGAAGGCTCGTGATTGCGCGTTGGTGCGGTAGAGGATCGCAACTCTCCGAAGCGGATCTTTTTGTAGCTCTTGGATGCGGCCGGCGACATAGGAGGCTTCATCGAGGTCGTCTTCGGCTTCATAGACGAAGGGTTTGTCGCCCTTTTCCAAACTCGGGATCAGCCGTTTTCCTTTTCGCTCGCGGTTTTTCTCGATGAGAGCGCCGGCTGCGGCAAGGATGGAGCCGGTCGACCGGTAGTTTTGTTCGAGCTTGAAGATCTTGGTCTCGGGAAAGTCCTTTTCGAAATCGAGGATGTTCCTTAGGTCGGCACCGCGAAAGTTGTAAATCGACTGGTCCTCGTCTCCGACGAGAAAAAGGTTCCTGTGAGGGGCGAGCAACTTCAATAAGCGATACTGAACTCGGTTCGTATCCTGGTACTCGTCCACGAGGACGTTTTGGAAACGCCGCTCGGCAAATGCCCGTGCCGCCTGGGAACACTCGAGAAGCTCCACGTTCCGTAAGAGAAGGTCATCGAAGTCCAAGCCACCATTACTTTGTAGAAGGCTCTGGTAATGTTGAACGATCTTCTCGAGAACCTCCAAGTCGCGCTGATTTTGCCACCTCTGGAAGCGATCGGACGAAAAGGCTGCGTTCTTCCTTGCGGAAACCGCGGAGGCCACACGCCAAACCGGGTAGTTCCGTTCCAGAAGACTGAGCTCCCGGATCACTTGTCGGAGCAGCGTGCGCCGGTCCTCTTCATCGTAAACGACGAAAGAGCTGGATACACCGATGTCGACGCCGAAACGTCTCAAGAGACGTAGTCCCAAGGAGTGGAACGTGGAGACCCACAAGTTCGGAGCCTCTTCGCCCACCATGGCGGCCACCCGAGTGCGCATCTCGGCAGCGGCTTTGTTGGTGAAGGTCAACGCCAAGATGGTCCAAGGAGGGATACGACGCTCGCGAATGAGGTAGGCGATACGGTAGGCGATGGCGCGTGTCTTTCCGGAACCGGCGCCGGCGAGTACCAGTAGCGGGCCGTCGGGTGCGGTCACGGCCGCCTGCTGGTTGGGATTGAGATCGCCCAGAAAGCCTTCTGTCGGGGATGAAGCGCCGGTGTTATTCAACGGTTACCGATTTAGCCAGGTTCCGCGGCTGGTCGACGTCGCAGCCACGACATACCGCGATGTGATACGCGAGGAGTTGTAAAGGCACGACTGATATCAATGGCGAAACGGCCTCGGGATGCTCGGGCAGATTCACCAGATGGTCGCGGTCATCTAGAATTTCGGTCAAACGCTTTTCATTCTCTGTGCTGAAGGCAATGATGCGCGCACCGCGGGCCTTGGCCTCCTGGATGTTATTGGCCATCTTCTCGAAAAGGGAGCCCGACATGGCGAGAGCCACCACCGGCATCCGTTCGTCGATGAGGGCGATCGGTCCGTGCTTCATCTCTCCTGCCGGGTAGCCTTCGGCATGGATGTAAGAGAGCTCCTTTAACTTGAGTGCGCCTTCGAGGGCGATCGGATAGAGAGGGCCTCTCCCCAAATAAAGGAAGTTGTTGGCCAAATGAAACTCTCTCGCTATGGTTTCTAGCTTTGGAGAGACCCGGAGCGTCTGCTCCATGAGGTGCGGAGAACGCGCGAGCTCGGCAAGGCGTTTCTGGGCTTCGTCCGTTGACAGCCGATTGCCTGCTTGTGCTATTTGGAGAGCCAATAGATAAAGTGCGACGAGTTGGGTCGTAAACGATTTCGTTGAAGCCACGCCGATCTCGGGACCGGCATGGGTATAAAGCGTGGAGTTGCAGATCCGGGTGGCCATGCTGCCCAAGACGTTACAAATGGAAAGTGTCGCGGCTCCCTCGTCGCGGGCCGCCTTGAGTGCCGCTAATGTGTCGGCGGTCTCGCCCGACTGACTGATGCCCACAACGAGATCGTCCTTGCCTAAAATCGGCTCACGGTAGCGAAACTCCGACGCCACGTCGACTTCGACGGGAAGACGCGCCACATCTTCGATGAGGAACTTGCCTACCAAAGCGGCGTGCCAACTGGTACCGCAGGCGATGAGGGTGACCTTGCGGAGGTTTTGGAGGAACGCCTCATCGAGCTCGATTTCCTCCAAGTGGATCCGAGCCGTGTCGAGTGAATAGCGGCCGAGAAGGGTATCTCGAACAGCACGGGGCTGTTCGTAGATTTCCTTCAACATGAAGTGCTTGTATCCTTGCTTTTCCACCTGGATGGGGTCCCAAGCAATTCGGGTGGGCTGCCGGTCTTGCTCCTTGCCCTCGACGTCAAGGATGCGAAGCTTGCCGGGTGTACAGACCGCTACCTCGCCGTCATCCAGGAAGACCACGGAACGGGTGTGGTTCAAGAAAGCGGGAATATCCGAGGCAATGAACGACTCGCCCTCACCCAAACCCAGCACGAGCGGCGGGCCGTTGCGCGCGGCCACGATCTTGTCTGGTTCCTTCGCCGATATGGCGGCAAAGGCAAAGACACCGTCGAGCTCCTTGAGGGTGTCCAGGACCGCTTGCTCGAGAGTGGTGTCGAAGTGCTTTTCCAGCAAGTGAGCGATGACCTCGGTGTCAGTCTCGGTCACGAAGCGATGACCTGCGTTCGAGAGCTCGGCCTTGAGCTCCAGGTAGTTCTCGACGATGCCGTTATGAACCACCACTAGAGACTCCGAGCAGTCACGATGGGGGTGGGCGTTCTCCTCGTTGGGGCGGCCGTGGGTTGCCCAACGAGTATGGCCGAGTCCGAAACTCCCCTCTATGGGATTTGCCAGGACCTGACGCTCCAGGTTGTCCAATTTACCTTGGGAGCGGAGAACGCGAAGCGTTCCCTTGCTCACCGTTGCGATTCCTGCGGAGTCGTAGCCGCGGTACTCCAAGCGTCTCAAGCCCTCGAGAAGCACTTGCACCGTCGGCCTCGGGCCAACGTAGCCAATGATTCCACACATAAGTCATCACCCGCCGAGAATCAAATGTAGCCGCAAATAAACGCGAATAAACGCGAATTCACAATGGTTCGGAACCATTCCTCTGGTCTTTCTTTGTCTTGCGCCTCTTTTTTTTCTTTTTGCGCGCCCAGCCGAGCTTGACGACTTGTCGGCCTCGTGCCAGCGCCAATGATTCAGCCGGAACATCTTCGACGATGCAGGAGCCCGCCGCAACGTAGGCGCCTTTACCTACGCGCACCGGGGCGACGAGCTGGACGTCGCTTCCGATGAAGGCCCCGTCACCGATGACGGTCAAGTGCTTTGCTTGCCCGTCGTAATTACAAGTGATGGTGCCCGCACCCACGTTGACACCGCGACCGATGTTAGCATCGCCAAGATAGCTCAAGTGGGGGGCCTTACTCCCGTAACCTAGTGTCGTCTTCTTGAGCTCCACGAAGTTGCCCACCTTGGCTTTCGTTCCCACGTCCGATTCCGGCCGAAGATGAGTAAAGGGTCCGAGCTGAGCGTTCTTTCCAATCCGGCTCGATCGGATGAAGCAATGGTCCAGCAAAAGGGTCCCCGATCCCACGACGGAGTCGATGATGTGGGTGAAGGCGCCGATTTCGCAGTGAGGCCCGATCCGTGATTCTCCTTCTATGACGACCCAGCCGCGAACGAGAGAGCCCCTTCCAATATGGACGCCGGGGTCGATGTGCACAGAAAGGGGATCTTCGATAAGGACGCCTGATGCCAAGAGCTTCTCGATCTTCCGGCGGCGGAGGACTCGAATCGCTTTTGCCCAATCTCGCAGATGACGGACCAAGAGGAAGTCATCGTCAACATCATCATGGGGTTTTATGGGCGTTGGCGCTATCTCCTGAATCAACTTCTCTGGACCGGCACGACGGGGAAGTCGGGCGGTCGCCCCTTTCCAATCTCGTCCAGGGAGGCACAGGGCCGTGCCGGCCGGAGTAAAGGACCTGGGCCCTTGTCGCGTGGCAGTGATCAGTCGTTTGAGCGTCCTCGGTTGGAGACAAGGAAGCTCCGCTGACAAGAGCAACAACTTGCCTTCCGAGCGGACGGCCGTCGCCGTGAGTTGGCTCCGTCTCGTCATCTGAACATCGTCGGGAACGCGTTGCTTTCCGCCATTCGAGATCAACAGGATTCGCTCGGGCTCGAGACTTCGAACCGCTTCTAGCGTCCAGTGCCAGATTGGACGACCGAGCAAGTGGGTATTGGCAAGCTCTTCGTCAGATGGCCATAGAACCGCAGTTAATGCTGTTGTCATATCAGGATGTCTCGGGAGGTTACTCCTACATCACCAGGCTCGAGAACGGCGACCCTCCCCCCATTGGCGTCATCGTGCTTCCCGAGAGCTGACATCTTAGACGACGGAAGACCTCAGGCGCACGCGATGGAAAAGCGTTTGTAGCGCACGAGCGATCTTCCTACCGTCGTGACGGACCTTGTCGCCGGTTGCGAGAAGGTCTTCCAAAACGAGAGAACAAGGCAAGTGCTTCTGCTCAGTTTCCCGATCGGGAGCAGGCAGCACTTGTTCTGCTCCATCTTGCCGATAACGTTCGAGGACATGCTCAGGCACCGGCGTTTGATTGGCTAGAACGAACGACAAAGGCAAATCAGGACAATGCTCGGTGAGGGCGCGAACGTGGTCGTGGATTCCATAGTGTGTTGTTTCACCGGGTTGAGTCATGATGTTGCATACATAAACGACGAGACCCTGCGAACGAGAGATGGCTCTTGCGACACCGGGGATCAAGAGATTGGGAAGAAGGCTCGTGTACAACGATCCGGGCCCAATCAGAACCAGGTCGGCCTCTTCGAGCGCATGCAAGGAGTCCTGTACAGCCGGGCAATCCGGTGGATCCAAAGACACTCGACCTATCGGGCTTTTGGATTGTGAAATCTTGGTTTCCCCGCGCACCCGTGTGCCGTCCTGAAGCTCCGCCGAAAGTGAAACGCTCTTCGTCGTTGATGGGAAAATGCGCCCCTCGGTGGCAAGAACGTGACTGGCTGCCCTCACGGCCTCGTAGAAATCTCCCGTGACTGCGGTTAGCGCGGTAAGAAAAATGTTGCCGAAATTGTGACCACCCAGAGCTCCGCTTCCTTCGAAACGGTACTTGAAGAGCGAAGCCAGTAGGGACTCGTCCGTGGATAATGCTACCAGGCAGTTGCGAATATCGCCGGGAGGCAGCATTTGAAACTCGTCCCGAAGCCGGCCCGAGCTACCACCGTCATCGGTAACCGTCACGAGGGCGGAGAGGTCGGCGAAGTAAATGTTCTCGAGCACGTCGTGCCGCGGCCCGTTGGAGTCGCTTTTCCCTCTTCTCGGTGCCGCACCGTTCGGGGAAACAAAACGCTTCAGCCCGGCGAGGACCACCGCAAGGCCGGTCCCGCCCCCAATGGCAACTACACGAAGACCGTAAATCACGTTGTCGTCGCGAGCATTTGTGACACCGAGGAATCTTTGCGAACCGAGTCGAAATCGGCATCCGTCAATGCCAAAACTCTGTTGTAGGGATCAGCGGTGATGGCGCGTTTCAAGTAGCGCGTGGCTTC
>JAUVQL010000083.1 GCA_030598165.1 Acidobacteriota bacterium
CGTCACACCGATGAGATCTAAAGTAGTACGATGTTCTGAGCCTGGCAGTCTTTCTTCATTTGTTCCGGCCACACACCGGACTGTATTTCACCAATGTGGATTTTCCTCAGAAAGTACATACAGAGACGAGACTGACCAATTCCGCCGCCAATCGACAACGGTAGCTCTCCGTCGAGAACCATCCGGTGATAGAAGAGAGCTTGCCGTTCAGTGCAGCCTTGCATTTCTAGCTGCTTCATGAGCGTCTCGGGTGTAACACGGATACCCATGGAGGACAGCTCCACCGCCCGATTCAGCAACGGGTACCAGACAATGATGTCTCCATTCAAGCCGAGACCGCGACCACTCGGAGTAATCCAGTCATCGTAATCTGGGGCTCTTCCGTCGTGCGGCTTTCCGTCCCTCAATGGCGAGCCAATCCCAATAACAAAAACGGCGCCATGCTGCTCGGCAGCACGATTTTCCCTCTCCTCTGGACACAAATCGGGGTAGAGCTCTAGCAGCTCTTCGGCATGGAGGAATGTGATCTCCTCGGGAAGCAGCTTTCCAATCTCCGGGTACTTGCCGTAAATGAAGCGCTCCGTACGACGTAAAACACGGTAGATCTTCTTGACCATTCGCATGAGGAACTCGAGATCGCGCTCCTCTTCGAGAATCGTTCTTTCCCAGTCCCATTGGTCGACATAGATCGAGTGCAAGTTGTCAAGAACCTCGTCGGGTCGGATGGCGTTCATATCCGTGTAGATCCCCTCACCAGGATAGATGCCGAGCTTTGCAAGCGTCAGGCGCTTCCACTTGGCAAGGGATTGGACCACCTCGAGCTTCCGCCCGTTCAAGTCCTTGGCAGCAAACGACACGGGTTTTTCCACACCGCTGAGGTCGTCGTTGATACCGCTGCCGGACTCTACGAAGAGGGGTGCCGTCACCCTTTTGAGATTGAGTGTGTCTGCAAGGTTGTCCTGAAAGAAGTCCTTGACAAACTTGATGGCTTTTTCGGTCTCCCTTACATCGAGGACGGCTGTGTAGCTTGACTTCATGACTGACTCCTGATTGAGCGGCAGTGTGGTGCCGCGTCGAGTTTGTTGGTTGCCAAGAGAACGAAGCGCTATTTTGTTTTCCGGAGACTGCCGATGCTTCATTGCATCACGGCGGGCAGCCTCCTATCAATTATTCTCGGCGGAGAAATTGGTGAGATTGAAGACCGATAAAAAACAATCCTCAAAAAGATGCTCGGATGGTCCCATGATGATTCCCTCTGACTTCAGATGCTACCACATTACGATTCTACGAACACTCACCTTTCTCGGTCCTGGCCCCAAAGTAAACGGTTGGTCGTTGCATTTGACGGCACTCACGATTTGAAGTATTCGACACTGCACGTGAGGACCGCGGAAGGAGTGAATTCACGATGAAGAAGGCCACGCTCGCGCTGCAGCGTCTCGAGCGCATCAAGACCCAATACGGACCCGATCTCGCTTCACGAAAGGAGAGCTTGATCCGCGAGCTAGCGCGGCGAAGCTTCAATGATTCCGAGAAAGTCGTTCGATTTCACGAAGCTCTCTGTTTTCTCAGGGCCTATCCCGACAGCCCCGAGGTTCTTAGCGCAGTCGAGGCGGCCCTCGAGCGCTTTTCAACGCGTCGGGACTTGCGTCAAGTCGCGAGCGCTCTCAACAACTCCGGGATCGCCGGAACAAATATCGACTTCCAGTTTTATTGGTTCATGGCACGTTGGCTCGCTCGGCGCTGTCCCGAGAATCTCAGCGTCAAATGGGACGAGCTAGAGAACGAGTCCCTCCTCCAAAGCCTCCTCCATCTTCTCGTGACCTACTCCGAGTCATTAGCGATCGATGAGCTCGGTTACAGTCTCCAGGAATGGATCGAGAATCTAAAGGGTTCAAAAGAGACCGACGCCCAATTCCTCATTCGCCGCTTCGAGGCCCTGACGGCGAGTTCGTTTGGTCAGGAGACGTTGTTCGAGCAGGTCGACATCCCCTTTCGAATCTCGCCGGGCCCGAAGACGCCGTCCCGCACCCATGCCAAGTACCAGAAGTCTCCGGTGGTCTACCAGACAGGTCCATTGACCACGGTGCGTCCGGATCTTCGCGAGGAGATCCAGCGCCCTCCGTTAGGGATGCGTGCGGTCCCTCCGCGCGAGGCGCAACGGCTCATCGATATGGCTCATGAAGCCATGGTCACCCGGTCTCGCGATCTCGATGCGTTCGTAAACGCCGACCCAAACGATGCAAGCATCATCGATGGCGGAGAGGGACTCGAGTTCGCTTGCTTCGGGGCCAAGCCCGAAAGGCGACTCCTCTTGGAATCGGTTTACGGTTATTTGACGCTCAAGAACGGCGTGCCGACCGGTTACGTCCTATCGAGTCAGCTCTTTGGTTCTTCAGGCATCGCTTACAACGTCTTCGACACGTATCGAGGTACCGATGCCGCGGCAACCTTTGGCCGTGTGCTGGGCATGGTGAATCACCTCTTTGAAACGGACAGCTTCTTCATGGACCCCTACCAACTCGGCCACAACAATGAGGAAGGTCTGAAGTCAGGAGCTTGGTGGTTCTATTACAAGCTCAACTTTCGTCCAGAAGACGCGGCCGTGCGTCGCATACTCCGTCAAGAGCTGGCGCGAATGAAGCGAAACCGCAAGCACCGTTCCAGCATCGCCACTCTCCAACAGTTGACCGCCGAGAACATGTATTTCTACGTGAACAACAGGCGAGACGACATTTTGGGGAAACTCGGGTTGGGAAACCTTGGTTTTCGAATATCCCGCTATCTGGCCAAACGATTTGGCGCCGATCGAGAACGCGGCATTAAAACCTGCTCTCGAGAAGTTACCGAACTGCTCGAGCTAGGCTCACTGAAAGATTTGAGCTCGAGCGAGCGTCTAGCATGGGACCGCTGGAGCCCACTCGTCCTCATCCTTCCCGGTATCGAGAAGTGGTCGACCAAAGACAGACGAGCGCTTGCTCATGTGGTACGGGCCAAGGGTGGCCGTCGAGAATCTGATTTCGTGCGTCTTTTTGATGGGCACAAGAAACTCAGGCGCGCCGTCGTCAAGCTCACCAACGAGGCATAGTCAATCGAGCCGCTCGGACCTTATTGACGCCAACGCATCAAGGCCTGTGCTGTTGCGGCGCTCTTCACTGCATGTAGCTGCTCGCTGCCTCCTCCAGTTTTCTTTGGCTTTCGTTTTGCTGATCGGCACGACGTTCGAGGCTGGATTCCTCGTCCGCGAGCTTTTCTTTCAGTTGTGCGATCGCCTGCTGGACCTGGCCGGGTGCCGGACCGCCCAGGACGTTTCTTGCTTCCACATTCTTACGAGGGTCGAGAGCGGCACGCAGCTCCTCATCTTCCAAGTTCAATGCCGAGCCGGTTTCTGCCAGCGCAACATCGTCCAACATTTGAGACGTGATCGCCTCGGGTCCCTTTCCTTCCGCCATCATCTCCGCCACGACAGCGGCGACGATATGATGGGCAGTCCTGAATGACAGGTTCCGCCTCCTTACAATGAGATCGGTCAACTCGGTGGCCGCCGTAAAGCCTTGCCCCGATCGCTCCGCCATGATGTCTTTTTTCACCTCGAGCGTAGCAAGCACTCCTGTCATCAACTTCACCGTGATATCGAACTCTTTGAAGGCCGGCCACAGGGTGCTGTAAATCTCCGTCCCCGTATCGCGGGTGTGCATGAAGGGTACTCCTTTTACCATGGTGAGCGCAGCCATCAAGCTGCCGAAGGCGTGCCCGGCCTTGGCGCGACAGTGCTCTAGTGATGTGGCATTTTTCTTTTGAGGCATGATACTGCTCGTCGAAGCGTACTGGTCGGCGACTTCCGACATGCCGAACTCGAGCGTATTCCACAAAATGAGCTCCTCCGCAAGACGGCTGATATCCGAAAGGGTGATGGCAAGCGCGGAGAGTACATCGAGGATGTAGTCGCGCGAGGCGACAGCGTCCAAAGAGTTTCTTATCGGTTCGCTGAATCCCAAGAGCTCCGTGGTCCTTTTGCGATCGATGGGAAAACCGGTCGTCGCTAAAGCGGCGGCGCCCAAGGGATTGAGATTGGTAAAAGCATAAGATTGCTCGAGCCGTTCTAGGTCCCGGGACAAGGCGTGCGCATGTCCCACCAAATAATGACCCAACGTGATGGGCTGCGCGTGCTGGAGATGCGTGTAGCCCGGCATGAGGGTGTTCAAGTGTTGTTCGGCCAAAGCGAGCTCCTGCTTCTCGAGCCCGATCAACGTCTCCATCGCTTTCGCCAATTTGTCGCGAATAGACATCCGGTAGGCCGTCGCATAAAGGTCGTTCCGACTCCGGCCGGTGTGGATCTTCCCTCCCACATCGCCCGCCGCGCGATCAATCACCCAGCCCTCAACATTCATGTAGAGGTCTTTCGACTCCTCCCAGGGCAGCTCGTCGCGAGGCTCTCGTTCAATTGCGATCAACACCTCCAAGATCTCTCGCGCATCGTCATCGGAAATGATCTTTTGCTCTGCAAGCATGATGACGTGGGCTTTGTTAATGTGCGAGACCGGTACGAAAAGATCGTCGATAGCTTTTACCAAACGAGGCTTGTTCAGATACTCCACGATCTCTTCCGCGGGGCCCTTCTTAAGGCGTTGCGTCAAACCATTGCTAGGCATCGCAACCACAAGGGCGGCAGATAAGAGCAGACCATTGCACCAACGTCTCATGAGACCCTCCCTTTCAGATTACAGCCACTCGGCCGCACAAAAGCTATCACACGCGTGGATCGTCAGCGATAGCAATAGAGGGAGTTACTGAAGGTGTGCCCCGGGTCACTCGTACCGGAGCGCTTGGCTGGGTGCGACTTGGGAGGCGCGCCGCGCAGGTATGTAGCACGCTGCAAGAGCTGCTATCACGAGGACCGTTGTGACACCAGTAAACGTTGCCCAGTCGAGAGGGCTTACGCCGTAGAGAAGACTCGTTAGAAGGCGCGTCGCCGCAACGGCAAAGGCCAGACCCAGCCCTATTCCCAATAGGATCGTCTTCAATCCTTCGGTCAGCACTAACTGGAAAATCTGCTTGGAGCGGGCACCGAGCGCCATGCGGACGCCGAACTCGTGCGTGCCACGACTGACCGAGTAGGCAATGACACCATGAACACCCACGACGGCTAGAACTAAGGCCAGCATCCCGAAGACTCCGACAAGGCTCGTTGCCATGCGACTCGTAAACGTCGATCCGTACACATGCTCGGTCATTGTCTCGAAGCCCCATACTGCCATATCGGCATCGATGCCATGTAGCTCCGCTAGAACCGCTCCAGCCACCGTTCCCGGGTCGCCGATGGTTCTCACATGTAAGGTCGCCATCTCCTTATATAGTTGGCGCATTGGGAGATAGAAATAAGGACGTTGGGACTCGCCTAGAGTGGCGTACTTCACATCCTTTGCCACTCCGACGATGACGCGCTCCTCGTCCATGATGCCGATCGTCCGTCCAATGGGATTC